>NZ_JACSQB010000173.1 GCF_014836835.1 Clostridium faecium
GCCTTTTTTGTGTCCAAAAACGCGCTTTTTTCAATTCCACATGTAAGCGATCGGTAACAAATTCGTTCTTTTCGGCTGAAAATCGGCCCGAAAGAGTTACACTTTCAAAATATTTTAAAGCCCCTGCGGGTACAATGCGATAGCATTATTTGAAACCATTCAGCACCTTCAGGTGCATAGATGGGCACTCCCCATCTCTTCAGATGTCGTGACCATGTCCTGATTGGGGCACAGCAAGTCCAAAAAGTGTCCTAAAGATGTCTTGTGTGCTTTTCTTCTCTTAAAAAATCGTTTAAAAGCCCTCTGAGCGTTTTTGAAGTATTCCGGCTCCTTTAAGTCGTGTTTTCCCAAAAAAGTCCTCAGAAACGATTCTGAGCATCCTCAGAGACATTTCTTTCTCTCTTACAGACTCTCAAACACAAAAAAAGACGGAACGCATACGTCCGTCTAATAAAACATCCCGCTGGTCATCACGTTGCATTTCGTATCGCAATCTGTGCATCGCTTTGAACTTCAGAAGAAAATCCAATCACACCCAGCGTTAATACTCCCAAAATGATGGCTGCTGACAAAAGGCTTTTACATTTCATACAGGAAATTCGCTCCTCACCTTGCTTTTTTTCATCAAGTCGCATTTCTCGAAGCAACTTGCACATCCCCATGATCTACATAAGAGAAACCAGCTACGCCTAGCGTTAATACCCCTAAGATGATGGCTACGGAAAAAAGGCTCTTACATTTCATACAGGAAATCGCCCCTTTGAATTTGTTTTTGAGCATCCACCATCTGCTTAAAGAAAAAAACAGAATCATCCAGACGCCCATTTTTAGTATAAAATTCCGCAGCAACTAAAGCCAGCTCCTCCAGATAAGGATAACCCCGGCCATCTTTAAGTGGTTCAAAAGCCTCCAGAACTTTCGATCTGTCCGCTTGTTTGAGGAACAACGCTTCTAAAACGCCCAGCAAATACAAACACAAGTCATCCTGGAATTCATGAGCGTATTCTTGGGCCTTTTCAAAACATTCTTGTCCTTCTGGTTTTTCATCTTTGGTGAAATGAATTAAAGCTAAATCATAATAAGCGCTTGTGATTTCTTTAGCTTTTGCCTTTTTGGCCGCTTTAATGGCCTCATGATAAAAAGGCACTGCCTGAAAGCTTCCAATTCTGCTATAACAGTGACCCATGTTCAATAATGCTTTAGTGATCATCGTCCAATTATCAATCTCTTGCGAGAGAGCCAATGCCTTGTGCAGATGGGGCAAAGCGCGATCATGCGCCAATAAATCATCATAATTTCCCGAAATAACAAAGTGGCATTGTATCTGGCGGACTTTGTATGTAACCTCCTTTTGATAAATTTCATCAGCAAGAGAGATATAATACATCGACATATGGGTTTGTTTCATGTGATAGAAGACTTCAGCCATCTTAAAGTAAAATTCAGCTTTTTCTATTTTGTCAGAAACTTTTGTTAATTTCTTCTCCGCTGCTCTATAAGACTTAATGGCTTTTATGTATTTTCCCTGCGAAAAGTAGTACATTCCGGTAAAAAACGAGCGATAGTATTCCAACAACCCCGAGAATTTTCTACCCTGTCCCTCGATTTCTCTAAGGTAATCAGCAAGGCTCATCCTTTCCTCGTTTGGAAAAAGGTAGTCCAACATCAGCTGATGCCTCAAATCCATCATCTGATAGTACAATAGGGTGTCTTGATCCTCTTCCATTCTGTCTAAATCCTGCTCAATTTCGGCTTTCAACCGTTCCGCTTCTATCACATTCAGCTTCTGGATTTCGTTGTACCACGCATTGATTTTCATTCCCACAGATGAAGATGGTATGGTTTCCAATGAGCCTCATTCCTTCCTTCCCAACAAAAACCCTTTTTATGTTAAAGATTAACATAAAGATGCCCGCCAATAATCGCAGAAAATCTCTTAGAAAAAATGTTGCGTGACGCCGCAAACAAAAAAAACGCTCCTGCCAAAAAGCAAGAGCGCTAAAACAAAACATGTGAGCAGCTAAAGTTATACAACTTTATTCAGCGATCAAAAAGCCTCGGAATTAGCTCTCTATATCCGCCCCGATCTCCTTCGCAAATTCAATCATTTTTTTCCGCCTGCTCTCAAACACCTCATCCAGTCTATCAAAACGCTCATTCATATTTTTTTCAAACTCACTCAGTTCCCTCTTCAACGCCACAGTCTCTGCTTTGATACCCGATCGCGTATCTCCCAAATCCTCTTTTATCTCATCCAAACCCTCTTTAATCATCTGGCCCAAATCCTCTAGTGCCTTCAGTACCTTTTCCTCTTCTGTCTTCACTTACTTCCACCTTTCCAAAAACCGAACGACCAGGAACCAGGTTAGGGATCCAAATCGACAAAAAGACGAACGACTAAAATCGCCGGCAACTGCCTTTACCTCCCGATTCCCGAACATCGGCCCCGCTTTTTATTCCACGGTTCGATTGACAACGAGCCTCCGCACCCTCAAACTCCCAAAGGCAACCCCGCAGGGCGAAAACCGCCCTCCGGGGCCACCTCCGGCAGTTTGCATGAGAGTGCCTCTCATTGTAAATCGACTTTCGCGGCATAAACGCTTGTTTTCTCCCTGCAGCAGCCAGTCCTCCTCAAGACCTTGCCAGTTCGAGCGCTTTTTGTATGTATTCCTCTTCTGTAATTTCTCCATGAAACCGCCTTTTCAAAAGCTCTTCCTCTTCTTTTGTAAGCACTAAGCCTTCAAAATCAAGGGTTGCTCGTACATGTCTCATGGCTTTTTCGAAGTCAATTTCCCTTGTCATGATCCTTACTCTCCCTTTATCCAATTGTATCACTTCAAGAGCAGGGCAGGCGGGCGAATGAAGTCGCCCATTGCCTGCCCCCGATGCGCAATGAACAGGGTGAGCCTCGTTACTCCTCCCTGTTCAAAGCCGCATCTTTTGCCTCGTTCCAGGTGCGCGACTCCCTGCCGGATTGTCTCGCAGCCCTCCACTTCAGCAAGCCATTTGTCCTCAATCGGAGCCTGCCCGATTTGCGGTAAATGGCATCCCAGCACCCCTGTGGGGTGTGAGAGGCGGAGCTAAAAGTGTCGGACACAATGTTTCCGACACACTCCGCAAAGGGGATGACACGTCCTCCCCCTTGACCCCCACCGTGCGACACTCTAAAATTGAGCTAAACACTCAATTTTAGGAGGTCGAAAAACCATAGTCGCCCGGCAAAAAGAATCCGTCCGACTCGACCCTGAAATTGTTTCGCTCGGTCGCAAGCTCGCGAAACAAGATTTCGGGTCTGAAAAGAAGTTTGGCCTTTTGATCGAGAACGCCATCAGGGCGTATCACGCTCGAAAAGTCCAACCTGTCGAAGCAAGCTCGCTGCTGTCCGCAACCGAGCAAGCTTTGATCGACAGGATTGAAAAACGCGTTCAAGACATGGGAAAGCAAACCGTTGAACGGATTGCTAACCTCACGGCAAAGTCATCATTCGAGACAGTCTACAGCTCCATCATTCTGGAACAAATATTTGACAGTCTCTTTAACAAAAGCAATCCAAAACAAAAGCGTGAAGAAATCCGCGGACTTGCCGCCAAGCGAATGCAAGGCCGTCTCGACAAGGAAGGCGCTGAAAAGATCAGCTCTCTCATTCAGGAAAACAAAGCACTAGAGTCTGAATGCAATCAGATCAGAGAGATGCTTGCCCAAATGGCAGCACAATACGAAGAGCTTCAGAAACTGCATGAGTCATTAAATCAAAAGCACGAAAATCAAAAAGCCAACACCCAACATTATTACAACCGCGCAAGACAGCTCGATCAGGAAAAAGAGGAGTTGACCCGACAGCTGCGTAATCAAGAAAAAGAAAACGCATCGCTGCAGAAAGAGCTCCAGTTCCTTCTGGACAATTACAGCTGGTTTAAGTCAAACAGGAATTTGATTGAAGAATACGAGCAGGGGAGATACTGATGGTCGTTCATGTGAAATCGCTTGGTTTTGCCAGCCACCACAAAGGCGGCAAGCCGATCTCTCACATCAAAGAGCATATCAAGTACATAGAACTTAATCGTGATCATCACCGGACGCCGCCGGAACTGTTCACGGCTACCCAGGACAACATCAAACGAATTGAATTTTTCCAAAAGCTGAACGAACAGCCAAAGGTCGGCGTGGTCGGCCATAAGCTCGTGATCTCGCTCAGCGAGGATGAAAAAGAGCGCTACGGGACCGATCTGAAAGAATTGGTCCGAGACACGATGAATCGTTTTGAAACCAAGTACAACGTTAAACTAGATTGGGTTTCCGCCGTCCATGATGATAAAGGGCATCCTCACGCGCATGTCGTCATTCGAGGCTATAACGAGGATGGAAAACAGGTCGGCCTGTATCCTTCCCACCTGAAAGACTTGCATCAATTCGCTGATCAGGAAAAGCTACGGCAGTTTGAGAGATCAAAAGACAGCGCCCGCAGTCGTGATTTTTTGAAAGAGCTAGAGGAAGAAAGAAAGCATGAACCAACGCTTGATCTACCCCTTGCATTGGAGCCGGAACATGCCGTCAAAAACAAAGCACGATCAAGAGATCAAGAAATGGAACGTTGAGACAGGCCCCGCGGCCTGTTTTTTTGTTTTTCTGGCTTGTAGCGTTGACTTTTCGAAATAGGAAGGCATTTACGAGATTCATAGCGAATGTTGTAGCGCATAAGGAAAAATCGAGGTGATCCGCTATGAACACCGATACAACCGCTACAAAACTTACTTCAAAAGACGTGTCCTCCCGCCTTGGCATAGAGACCGTCACAGTCCGCAAATATTCAAAGCTGCTCGAGTCTCACGGCTATTTTTTCGAGCGCGACACCAAGGGCTGGCGACTCTACAACAAAGATGATTTATCCGCTATAGAGTATCTCTACAACATGAACAAATTGGACGGCCAATCCCTCCAAAAAGCAGCTGAACACATAGCGCATCTGTATCGGTCAAAATTGACCGTATCGCAACCCGATACACCGATACAAAACGATGAAAGGCGCGCCTTATTTCAATTTGTCAAACAACAGGAAGAGTTCAATAAAATGATGCTGGAACGCATTGAGCTTTTTGAAAAACGGCAGCAGGAAAGAGACGAAATGCTAATGAAATCCCTCCGCGAATCCCAGAAAACTCAAAAAATGCTGGCTGCTGCCCGCGAAAAAAAGTGGTGGCAATTCTGGAAATGAGCAGATGAATATGCCCACCACTTTTTTGAATCCCCCTGTTTGTTAGAGCGCACGTAAGCACCTGAAGGTGCTTACGTCTAAATAACTCCAAATAGACAAGCCTATTGTCATAGATCGAAATCACTTCCAATTTTTTGACAAAATCAAAATAGGGGTATATATTTCCCTTATAATCTAAATAGATCTAAATCTGTATGGAGGTAACAAAATTGAACAAAAAATGGATCATAATATTTGTAATCATCTTTGCAGCATGTTTAGCCTTTGTTATTTTCTTTCAATCAAACAGTAACAGTGCCCAAGCCCACGAGAATATCGATCTGAATGAATATCAAGAAAAGATAAACAAAAAACAAAATTTTATTATTTACATTTATTCTCCGACATGCGCAACATGCGAAGAATTCGCTCCTACTCTTAATGCTACAATCCAAGACACGAAAACTAAAGTATATAGTCTAAATGTTTCTGAAATAAACAACAACAAAAAGGTTTTCTTAGAAAAACAAAGCATTGAAGTCACTCCATCGCTCATTAAATACAAAAATGGGAAAGAACAAGACAGAAGAATTGGCAACATTCCAGAAAAAGAATTAAAAGAATTTCTGAAAAAATAAAGATTGAAACAATGGAGGTCTGGAAGTTGCTCAAAAAAGGTCATGTAATAGCGTGGACTATAGCCTTTTTATCAATGATAGGAAGTCTATATTTCAGCGAAATAAAACAATTCGATCCCTGTAAACTTTGTTGGTATCAAAGAATTTTAATGTACCCAATAGTTATTCTTCTAGGAGTATCTTTCATCACAAAAGACCGAAATATAGATAAATATATTTTATCTTTATCTATACCTGGATTTTTCTTAGCTTTATACCAAGTTTTCTTACAAAAAACATTGCAAGTCTTTCAACCCTGCAGTATTAACGAATCCTGCTCAGAAACATATATCAATTGGCTGGGATTCATTTCAATTCCAATGCTTTCACTCACTGCCTTTTTCATAATAACGATTTCAATATTGTATTCAAAAAGAACTGATTAACTCCAAAAACAAACTAGTATTTTTTTACTATTTTTCCATTTTAATTGGACTATTATTTGGTTTTTTTGTTAATCTATAGAAGAAGGTGGAACTAAATACACCCAAAAAATAAGGAGGAAATACTATGAAAAAGCTATTAGCAGCAGTAATGATTCTCGGGATCGCTTTCTTCAATCTATCGGTCTCTCAAGCTTCCAACATCAACGAAAATGCTAAAGTGAGAGAACAAGTAGAAATCATCAAAGAACATGCAACTTCCTTAAACAAATCACAGATTAAAAAGGCAGAAAAAGCAATTAAAAAGGCCATTGACGAAAAGAAGATAACTCTAAAAGGAGAAGGAAACCTTTCATTTGAAGAAGCATCTGGTTACAAATTTGACGAGACCCAAGATAACATTCAAACAATTACCATTCCATACAAAGAGAATGTGGAAAGTGAAGTTTCATCTTTAAACAATGTCACTGTTGTCTTTGATTCAACATCAGACATTAAACAATATTCAGAAGTTAAAATTAACGAAACATCTACTCATGCAAAAAGCACTGTTTATGTAAATGGTAAAGAAGCCGGATCTACGACAATTGAGAAAACAAATACAAAGTCTAACGGAGATTTTCAAACAGCAGGTTACATAGACGATGTGAACAAATGTATGAAAAAATATGGGGTAAGCCCTGAAACAGCTTCACTAGCAATAAGCACATGTGGACTCGTTTGCACTGTATCAGCAGGAACTCTATGCATACCATGCCTTGGTACAATTGGGGCAGCTAGTGGTGGAGTAATTGTAGCTTGTATGATAAACCCATAATCAAACCAAGCTTGCCAATAAGGCAAGCTTTTTTTATAAAATAGGTGTAAAGTACCCTTTACGTAAAATTCGCTTTACACTAAAATGGAAACAAATCAACAAAAAGGAGGTTTTATATTTGAAAAACAGGATACAGGAATATAGAAATAAACACGGATATTCTCAAGATAAGTTAGCCGAAATCCTAAAGGTAAGCAGACAAACAATTATCTCACTTGAAAAAGGCAAATATAATCCTTCACTTCCACTAGCGATAGCAATCGCAAAAACCTTTAACACCAATGTCGAAAACATCTTTTTATACGAGGAAAAGGATTAAACTTAACTTAGGAGGGCAAACTATGACTTCTCGAAGAAATTTTTTATTACTTGGAGTTTTATTTTTAATGATTTTTGGTGTGAGAACTTTTATTGGGATAGCAACAAATTCTTTATCACTTATTGAATTATTGGCGTATGGAACCGCAGCATTTATATGCTTTGCAGGAGGTTACATCTTTCCTCAATTCAAAGCGAAAGATGAAAGAGCAAACTTTATTAAACAAAAAGGAATGAAATACTCATTCATTGCTCTACTCATTTACCTGATTTTGATATTGTACGGCACTTATTTTAACATTGTAACATTGTCAATGTTTGAAACACTAAGTATTGTTATATCACTTACAATCATCACACTATACACATCTTGGATCATACTATCAAAAAAATATTGAATCAGAAGAGCAGGCCACCCGGCCTGCTCTCTCACTTGATTATGTAGTTTTTAATGCCTGGATGCCAATAAGCCATTACCTCAAACGCAGCGTTTGCCACCTCATCATCTTCTTCCTCGATCTTAACCAGATCGCCGTCCTCTGCATCACCGAGATTCAGTTCCTTATGTATTTCCTTCAAAATTCCACCATATCCGATTAACCGCCGAGCCGACAGCGCATCGTCCAGATAGTAGACCGTATCCAAATTGTCTTCAGTCACCTTGTTGCCGCGGACAATATCCGTATCCTTCACTGGGTACTTTGAAATTTCCAAAACGGCTTTTTGCTCCTCCATGGCCTCTCGCACTTCACTCTCAATCTGTTCAGCATCAATTTTGGCTTTTCCTTTTACTCGACGAATATCGACAATCGGCGTGTAATCAAGTTTCATTGCCTTTTTCCAAAAGCTTGTCCATTCCTCTTGTTTAATATAGCTTTTACCAAAATAATTTCTTTTGACCGGCACTAAAACATGAAAATGAGGATGGTATGTATGTTCTTCATGATTTTTTGTAATCTCCAATGCTCTAAAAAAGCCAAGCGTTGAAGATTTCACTTTCTTGTATTGAAATAGTTTTCTAAACCCTTGCATCATATCCGAAATCGTCTGACGGAGCTCTCCCCCCTCGACATTCCGAACTGTCAACGTGAGAAATAACCAAGCACAATGATATTGCCGATTGGCTTCCTCAACAATCAATTTATTGTGATATGCAATTTTTAACGACCTGCGCCAGGCACACATCGGGCATAACCTCACTTTACAAAAATAGGCTTGGTACAGTTTTAATCTGCCCGTTTCCGGGTCTCTTTTAAACGACAATTGCTCCGCACATTCAAACATCCGTTTAGCCTTTTTGCTGTAGTAAGGCGCGCCAATTCGATTTTTCAAACCTTCATAGTGCTTGGCCATGAGATCGGACCGGGATTTCTTCCCCTTCCAATCTCTCTTTTTTCCTGTTGCGGTCTCGTCCACAAGGATGTTATAATTTGATTCAGATGAATAACACAAAATAAAACTCCTTTCTGAGCTAGTTTTCTAGCGTTCTATTATTTTTGCCGACACTTAAATAATAGCAGAAGGAGTTTTTACCTGTCAAAAAAGGCTTGAAGCCTTGACAGACAAGGAATTGAAGCTGTTTTTTAAAATGACAGTGTTTCTATATAGTATCAAGATAAGAAAAGACTCGATTTTGGCCCCGCCAAAATCGCAAAAAACCGGCTTTTTAGCCGGCTTTTTTTAAAACCAAAAACCAAAAACCCCAAATCCCCCCCGAAGGGGGGAGATTTTTTTTCAAAAATCGGCTTTTTTCATACGAAAAAGCCTTTTTTG
>NZ_JACSQB010000016.1 GCF_014836835.1 Clostridium faecium
ATTAAGTTTCTTTCGAAACTCAATGAATTAACTGGTTTTACCTATTTCTCTGTTTAATTTTCAAAGACCAAGTTTTTTACTATTTTACCGTCGTTTTCCGACTGCTTATTTAGTTTATCATTTAATTTTTTCATTGTCAACAACTTTTTTTATTTTTTTAAAATATTTAAAATGTCATTAAAAATGATTAATTAAACTACTAACTATGTCCTCATTCCCATTGGGATTGGCGACTTTTACATAGTAACATATCATATTCATATTTCTTATGACAAAATGCATCATAATATGGATTTATTTTTTTATTTCTTTTATTTTCTTTTTTTTTCTCCATATTTTATATAAAGATACACGTGGAATTGTTTATAGATTCCATATAAAAATCCCATAGCAAATTACCATGGGATTTTAAAATTATTTCATTTCTACTGAATAAATACCTTTTAATTTTTCAACTAATGCTAAAAACTCTTTATTTTGTTTTTCATGTAATAGATTAGAAGCTATCATAGATTTTACTTCTTCTAATGGTTTTACTGAAGGTTGTTTCTTATCTTCAACTTTTATAATATGGAATCCAAATTGAGTTTTAACTGGTTCACTAATTACACCTATCTCTAAATTAAATGCAGCTTCTTCAAATTCAGGAACCATTCTTCCTCTACCGAACTCTCCTAGATTTCCACCTTGTGCTTTAGATGGGCATATTGAATATTCTGTAGCTGCATCTTCAAATAATTTTCCATTTTTTATTTCTTCTATTATTTTTTCTGCTTTTTCCTTTGAGTCAACTAATATATGCTTAGCAGCTACTGTTTCTTCTGTTTTAAACATATCTTTATTATTGTTATAAAACTCTTCTATTTCATTGTCATTTACTTGAGCATTATTAAATGTTTTTGATACTTCTATTTGTATTAATAAATCTCTTTTTAGAAGTTGTAATTGTTTTTGATATTCTTCTTCATTTTCTACATTATTATCTTTAGCATAATTGTATATTAATTCGTAATTAATAATTTGTTCTAATAATTGTTTTCTTCCTTCCTCTGTTCTAAAATAATTTTGATTTTGTTCTGGGAATCTAGCTATTGAAAAATCTAAATCCATCTCAGTTATTTCATTCCCATTTACTACAGCTAAAACTTTATTTTCCATAATATGTCTCCTTTATTTCTTATTGAATTATCTATTTTATATAATAACATAGCCTATACAAAAACAAAATGAATTTCTAAAAATGGCAGGAATTATATAGATATATATAGTAAAGTATATTAGATTAAAATCTTTTCATGAATGATTTTATTATAAAAAACAAAATTTTTATTAAATCGGAGGTTAAAGTCATGAATTCTAATATTGTACATAGTCCCAATTACATTAATATAGATGATAATCTAAGATTACGAACTATGCTAGAAGAAGATTATAAACTAGCACTACCATGGTATAAAAATCCTAAAATACTTTATTATTCTGAATGGGGAACTAATAAATCATATGATTTAGAAATTATAAATAAGATGTATAGCTACTTAAAAAGCATTGGTGAGGTCTATTTATAGAAATACTTGAAAATAATATTTGGAAAACAATCGTTGATGCTGCACTATCAGAACAAAATATGCCTATAGTTATTGGAGAAGAAATTTATTGGGGTAATGGTATAGGTACTAAGGTCATAGCAACATTGATTAAAAGAGCAAAATATTTAAATTTGCAGAAAATATCTATATCAATATATAAATATAATAAAAGATCTAAAAATTTATTTACTTCTTTTGGATTTGTTAAAACTTATGAAGATCATAAATTAAATTATTATGAATTAAAATTGAACTAGTTTTAGGAGGAATTGACTATGAAATTTTTGTTACTAGCATTTATTTTATTTGTAATATTTTCTTTAATATTATGTTTAAAATCATTTAAAAAACATAAGATAGTAAACTTAAATAAGTCTATACTTGTGCTACTATTATTTTCAATAATAATTACTATTTCCCTTGGGGTAAATTATGTAAGCGCTGTTATTAGTATGGAACTTCATACTAATAATTTTTTGTCTAATTTAATAATAGGTACAAATAATCTTTCTTTGCAATTATTTAAGAATTATTTTGATAAATCAATAGTTGTAAATATTATTCTGCTCATAGGGTACGCTTTATGTCTCATTTTTGAAACTTAATTCAAAAGCCTGCACCTTTTATTCAAGTTTTTTCTACTATATGCTATAATCATTTTATAATTCTATAGGCAAAAACAAAGGAGTGCAATGATTATGAGAAAATCCTTAGTTGTTAAAATAATTAGTTTCTTTATTCTCATATGTATAATACCATTTACTCTATTTACCCTTTTCTTTGTTCAAGAGAGCAGGATTATGGAAGAAAGAAACATGAACGAGAGTTTAAGAGCACTTGCTAAAGAAAGAGCAGATGTTATTTCAAAAGATTTATATCAAGTGGAAAGAGAAGCTGAAAACTTAGCTCAGTTGACAGAACATATTTTAAAAGAAAAACAAAATATTATCTCTATTCCAGATTATTATTCTTTAGATGATAGAGGAGTATTAGAAAGACAAATAAATGATAAAACTTCCTTAAAAGATATTTCAAATGTATATGCTCCTAATAATACTAGTTTTACTGAAGAAATAATAAGTGATCTTATTAATACAGAAAATTTGGACAATGCTTTTAAAAAAATTAAAGAAAGTAATTCTTATATAGAATACATATACATGGTTTCAAATAATGGATTTATTAGAGTATATCCCTATTTATCAAATTCTACTTTTTCTCCTGATCATGATCAGAGAAAGGATCCATTTTATGCTCTAGTAATACAAGAAAATACTGATAAACCTAAAGCAGTATGGACTAAACCTTATTATGATTATGGAGGAAAAGGATGGATAATTACTTACTCCCACCCTATATATGTAGAAAAAAATTTTAAAGGAATTGTATGTATAGATGTTTCTTTAAACAAGATAAAAAAGGCACTTGCAGATTTTAGTTTAGGCGATTCAGGTTTTTCCTTTATAATAGATCAAGAAGGAAACGTCATCTACCATCCAAATTATATGAAACCCAGTCCTATGCAAGGGGAATTATTAAATACTAATATTTTTAATCAAAAGATTAGTGAAGATTATAAAGAAATACTTTCTAATATGACCTATGGTAAAAATGGACTTCTTTTATATGATAAAGGTTCAGAAAATCACATTGTTTCTTTTGAACCAATTAATAATCTAAATTGGAGTATAGCCATTGAGGTTAATGAAGATGAATATGTAGTTGGTTTTAAAAATTTAGCATCAAAATTTTGGTTAGCTATAATACTTATTATATTTATGCTCTTACTTATGGGCGTTCATCTTTCTTTAAAAATAACATCTCCTATTTTAAGTCTTACTCAAGATGCCCAAAAAATAGCTAGTGGAAAATTTGGTGAAACTGTAAAAGTCAATTCCAGCGATGAAATAGGAACTTTAGCTGAATCTTTCAACACTATGAGTAAAAAAATTGAAGAATATACGGAAAATATAATTAAAAATAAAAATCAACTAGAAACTATATTTAACAGCTTCAGTGGAATAATGATGATTTTAGGACCAAATTATAAAATTAAAAGGATTAATCATACTGGTTTAGAAATAGCAAAAAAAAATTATAAAAATAACAATATTATAGATATGTTTTGTTATGAAGTTTTTAATCAATCCAGCTGCCATTGTGAAGATTGTCCTATAGTAAATACATTAAAAAGTAAAAGTGAATGCATGAGTGAGGTTTTAAGGGGTTCAGATGTATATCATCTTTGGTCATTTCCAGTATATGATAGTTTAGGTAATATAGATGAAGTTGTTGTACATAGTAGAAAAGTAACTGAACAAGTTATGCTTGAAAAAGAACTTATTCAAGTGGAAAAAATGGCTGCAATTGGTCAGATGTCTGCTGGAATTACTCATGAATTAAAAAACCCTTTAGCTGTAATAAAAGGCGCTTCTTATTTAATTAATAATTGTTGCAATATCAATGAAAATGAACTAGTTAAAGAAGCAATTGATGAAATAGACCTCAATGTTACAAGAGCTGAAAAAATCATTTATAATCTATTGGATTTTTCTCGTCCTTCAAATGAAAAAGAAACACAAATAGAATTTAGAAAAATTATAGAACAAGTATTGCTTTTAGAAAGGAACGCTATTGTTAAAGGAAACATTAATGTCATAATAAATATATCTAATGACCCATTATATATATTTGGTAAATCCAGTTCATTAAAGCATATATTTTTGAATCTTATTACTAATGCAGTTCAAGCAATGCCTACTGGAGGTAATGTAATCATTACTGGAAAAAAACTAAACAATGAAAAAGTAGAAATATGTTTTTCTGATACAGGTTTAGGCATACCAACAGAAAACATTGACAAAATATTCAAACCATTTTTTACTACAAAAGAAACTAGTAAAGGTACAGGTCTAGGATTATGGATTGTCTATAAAGAAATTGAAAAGCATGATGGTACAATTAAAGTACAAAGTATTCACAACTATGGGACAACCTTTACAATCATGCTTCCTTCCAAAGAAAGGTGTGATATAGATGCCCAATAAAACAAATAAAATATTAATGATTGATGATGATGAAAGCTTCTTAAAAATTCATTCTAGAATTTTAAGATCTAAAGGATATGATGTAGATACTGCTATCAATGGAGAGATTTCTCTTACTATGCTTAAAGATAAGTATTATGCTGTGGTTATATGCGATATTGTAATGCCAGGAATTAATGGAATTGATGTATTAAACAAAATTAAAAATGAATATAGTGATACTCAAGTAATTATGCTTACAGGTGAAGCTTCAATTTCTGGTGCAGTTGAAGCTATGACCTTTGGCGCTTATACTTATTTAGTAAAACCTTTAAATATAGATGAATTTCTTTTAAATGTAGAAAGAGCAACAACCTTTTATAATCTAAATGCTGAAAATAAAATTCTAAAAAATAGAATTAAGGCAATTGAAAAAAGAGTAGAATTATTAGGTAATAGTTCAGAAATTGAAGAAATTAAAAAAAATATTAATATTGTTGCTTCTACAAATGCTACTGTATTAATTACTGGTGAAAGCGGTACAGGAAAAGAAATTGTTGCTAATTTATTACATCAAAATAGCTGTTGTAGTGATGGTACTTTAGTAAAAGTAAACTGCGCGGCTCTATCTGAAAGCCTTCTAGAAAGTGAACTATTTGGTCATGAAAGGGGAGCCTTTACTGGAGCCATATCAGCAAAAGCAGGACGTTTTGAAATAGCTAATGGTGGAACACTTTTTCTTGATGAAATTGGTGAAATTTCTCCAAAGCTTCAAAGTAAACTTCTTAGAGTTCTGCAAGAAAAAGAATTTGAACCTGTAGGAAGTACTAAAACCATTAAAGCCAATTTTCGTCTAATTGCAGCTACAAACAAAAATCTATATGAAGAAGTAGCTAGAGGTAATTTTAGAGAAGATCTTTTTTATAGAATAAATGTTGTGCCTATTCACATACCTCCATTAAAGGATAGACCTGAAGATATTCCTATACTTCTTAATCATTTTCTACAGTATTTTTGTAGTGAAATGCGTAAACCTTTTATGTCTTTTTCTGATGAAGCATTAAATATTCTTATGAAATATAATTGGCCTGGAAATGTTCGTGAGTTAAGAAATCTAGTAGAAAGACTAGTCGTATTTTCTTCTAGTACGACAATACATACTCATGCTTTGCCAAAGGAAGTAAGAAATAAAGAAGCAGATTATATTGAAAGTGATAAAACAACTTTTTTTGAAGCAAAAAAAGATTTTGAAAAAAACTATATAACTCAAGCCCTAAAAAGAAATAACTGGAATATTTCTGCTACTGCAAAGCAAATAGATATTGCTAGAAAAAATCTCCAATTGAAAATTAAACAATTAAATTTATCAAAAGATGATACAAAAATGTAGCACCATGTAACTAAAAGGTATCATATACAACTAAGACATTTGGTAAAGATCTTAGCTTCTTAGGCATGTTAAATTAGCAATTATAACAAAATAACATAACTTTCAATAAAAAGCAAGGAAATTACTAACTTTCCTTGCTTTTTTTAATTGGCATGTCATTTGCTTTATATAATTTTAAAACCTATAAATTTATATGGTAATTAAGGAGGATTATAAAAATGAAAACAAGAGAAAAATTTATATCTTATTACTATGAAACATTAAAAGATTTACCAGAGGTAACATTAGATCCCAAAACGACTGCACTTTTAATTGTTGACATGCAAAATGAGTTCATACTTAGAGATTTTGGAGAAGCACTACAATTTAAAGCCGCAGGAGAATGGGAACGTTGGATTCCTTTTCATGACAGATTAGATAATATTGTAATACCAAATAACCAACGTCTTTTAAAATTCTTCCGTGACAATGGATTAACTGTAACTTTTGGACGTATTGCTTGTCTACGTGAAGATGGTGAGGACAGATCACCTGTTCAAAAATCAGAAGGTTGGAATAATATTCTTCTTCCTGTTGATAGCTTTGCTGCACAAATGATTGAAGAATTAACACCTCTAAAAAATGAAATAGTAGTTAATAAAACTACTGACAGTGTTACAACTGGTACAAACTATCTTCAAATATTAAAATTTATGGGTATTGAAACTGTTATAGTAACAGGAATAGTTACAGACCAATGTGTTGGAAGTACAATAAGAGGACTTGCAGATGCTGGTCTAAAAGTTATTTGTGTTGAAGATTGTTGTGCTGCAAGTTGCATGGAACTTCATAATATGGAACTTAAAATAATGAACTTAGTGTACTGTGATGTATTAAACACAGATGAAACAATTGAATTGATAGAAAAAAATCTATAAAACTCTATTTATATAATTAACATATATATTTATGCAGATAATTGTTTTATTAAACTAAGTTTAAAGGTAATTATCTGCATATAAATTTTATAACGGAAATAAATATCCTTGAAAATAAAATTTATGATAATCATTAAATACATTTAATATTTTTAATATATTAATTTACAAACTCTAATATAAATGGAGGAGATTTAAATGAAAAAAACTGATTCACAAGATAATAATTCTGGTTATAAAGATGAGTTAAAAAGAATTTTAACGTTAAAAGATTTAACTATATATGGTATTGCTTTTATGACTCCTATTGCACCAGCATATATCTATGGTGCAGCATCACAATTAACTGGCGGAATGCTGGCATTGGCATATCTGTGTGCAATGATAGCAATGCTTTTTACAGCCTATAGCTATGGTCGTATGGCAGCAGCTTTTCCAGTAGCTGGCTCTACTTATACCTATACCCAACGTGCTATTAGTCCATATCTTGGTTTTTTAGCTGGCTGGAGTATGTTTATGAGTTATGTTTTAGTTCCACTTGTAGTATTTATGGTAGGTGCAGCTTACGCCAATGTTGCAATTCCATCCATCCCCTATTGGGCGTGGGTACTTATCATCGGTGGAGTAACTACTATTGTAAATTACTTTGGAGTAGAAATTGCTGCCAAAGCAAATCTTTATTTAGTGGGATTAATGGCTGCTATTGTAGTAATATTTGTATTTATCTGCGGTAAATCACTATTAAATGGAGTTGGTGAGGGAACTCTACTATCAATTAAACCATTTTATAATGAAAATACTTTTTCAATTTCTACTCTTATAGCTGGTGGTGCAATCGCTTGTTTTTCTTTTCTTGGCTTTGATTCCATAACCACTATGGCAGAAGAGTCAATAAGTCCAGAAAAAGATATTGGCAAAGCTGCCCTGATTTCATGTATTATAGGTGGATTAATCTTTATAATTCAAGCTTACATTATACAGCTAGTATGGCCTGACTATTCAAGTTTTTCTTCTTCAGATACTGCTTTATTTGAAGTAGCTAAACTTGCAGGGGGAGCTTTTTTAGCAGGACTCTATACCTTTGCAGTTGTTATATCTACTCTTACTGCAGGACTTACAGGCCAATCTAGTGCTGCACGTCTTCTCTTTGGAATGGGAAGGGATGAAGTTCTCCCTAAAAAATTTTTTACTCATTTGCATTCCAAATATAAGACTCCTACTTATAACATATTCATAATGTGTACTATAGGAATTATAGGGGCACTTACACTTAATATATCTCTAGTAACAGAACTGTTAAATTTTGGTGGTCTTGTTGGGTTTATGTGTGTAAATATTTCTGTAATTGTATATTATTTTGTTAAAAAGAAAGAAAGAAAAATTCTTTCAAATTTAATAATTCCAGCTTTAGGATTTATTGTATGTTTTTATTTATGGATTAACTTATCAACTTTTGCATTAACCGTAGGATTTGCTTGGCTTTCTTTAGGTATAATCTATGGAATTATATTATCAAAGACATCTAAAAATAGAATTCCTATAATAAATGATTTATAATAAATAGCCAATAAAAAATAATACTAATATCCATAATGGATATTAGTATTATTTTTTATATGTATATAAATATTTTTCAATATACAAGTTTTCAACCATAGTTAAAAACATATATTTATTGTTTTATAAATTTTAAAATATATTATTATGAAAAATAAAAAACTCTTACTTTTATAAGTAAGAGTTATGGTGACTCCTAGGGGAATCGAACCCCTGTTACCACCGTGAAAGGGTGGTGTCTTAACCGCTTGACCAAGGAGCCAAGATTGGTGGCTCACCGGGGAATCGAACCCCGGACACCATGATTAAAAGTCATGTGCTCTACCGACTGAGCTAGTGAACCTTATGGCTGGGATAGCAGGATTTGAACCTACGAATGCCAGAGTCAAAGTCTGGTGCCTTACCGCTTGGCGATATCCCAGTATATGGTGCGTTTTAAGGGATTCGAACCCCTGGCCCACGCCTTAGAAGGGCGTTGCTCTATCCAGCTGAGCTAAAAACGCA
>NZ_JACSQB010000100.1 GCF_014836835.1 Clostridium faecium
AATACTGTAAAGAATTTAGGCAATGTTGTACATAAAAATATTAGCAACTTAGTACATTTTTATTTTAGCATTAATATTTCTTCATAACTTTATCTTCTTTTTCTTTAAAATTGCACATCAAATAATTAAAATAATTATTTGAATATTTATGAACCGTCCCTAAATAAAGTTATAAAGTTTATATGATATTTGTAAAAACATACTCCTTCTTATTTTCTATCATAAATTAATTTAAAACTATTATTAAAATATATGCTTGTCCAATTTTAGTTATAAACTAAATACTTAAAATCAAATATTTTTTTAAATTATTATACTATCTTATGCTATTTTTTTAGTATTTAAATTTATTAATTCATCAAGCATAGCTTGATAAAATTTATCTTGAATTATTAATTCTATTCCATATTTACATAGAACTGATACATTAGATTGTGTTATATTATGTAATATCCCACATATTTCTTTTTGACTTTTACCACAAAATTGAGTTAAAAACACCACATATATAGCCTTTGCTAATCTACTTTTTCTTTTATATTTAAAATTTAGCTCTATTTCTTCAATTCCTATTTTCTTGCAAACAAAATTACTTATTTCTTTTTCTGAACAATTTCTAAGTAAAATAACTTTTTCACTTCTGTATTCTGACTTATCATTTTCAAATTCCATTTCTTTGAGCTTTTCCTCTTCTATGTTAAATATAGTTTGGTAATAATTTTCTCTTGCTTTTCTCTTCTTTTTTCCAAAATAACTCATTATATATTCTACATCACAAAGATTAAATTTATTTTTTTCTAATCCCAAATATAATGATAAACTTGAATATGTGTAGCACTCTGGATTTTCTCTATATGCTTTTATATCTATTGGATTTCTATGTATATATTTAGATACTTCTATTAAATACTCGTCATTATTTATAGGTTTACTCTTATATCTATCCCTAAATACTGGTCCCTTATGATTTTTACATTTTCTAAGATATCCTCCATACCTTAAATTAAATTTTTTCATCATTTTTCCTAAATCTCCGCCATTAATATTTATTAAAAAATGAGTGTGAGTATCCATTAAGCAATAAGCATAGACTTTAAAGTTTTCTTCAATTTGTAATTTCCTTAAAATTTGGAGCATTTTTTCTTTATCACTATCATCATAAAATAAAGACTTATCAGGAAAACTTCTAGTCATGACATGATATATTCCACTTTCACTTAATTTTCTAGCTGTTCTAGCCATATAGTTTCCTCCTATACTATAGTTTTTTTATAATTATTGCCATTAACCAAAACTATAAACAGAATTTTATATAGCAGTAACACTTATAATTTTATGAATGAAACTTACATATTCTAATATGTAAAATAAGAAATATTATATTTTTTATGAACCGTCCCTTTATCCTGGATATTTAAAATAGTCCATATACACATATAGTTAAATCTAAATTTTTAATGAAGCATCTTTGCTATTAGGTTAGTTTTTATTGAATTTTTTGTAAAATTAAGAGTGAGAAATAATTAAATTTTAATGAACCGTCCCTATTAGTCCTTATTAAATGAGAAAAATCCATCTTTGGGCTAGATTGTTGTTCTATTCCAAGGATGGATTTGGTGATGTTATTTTCTATATAGTATTCTATTATTTATATCTTTTATGCTTTTGCATCCTGTTAATACCATTGAGGATTTTAAGTCATTTTTTAATTCTTCAATGTATGTTTTTACTCCTTCTGCATTTCCACCAAAGGAAGCAGTTACAAATGGTCTTCCTATTAATACACCATCAGCACCAAGTGCTATCATTTTTAATATGTCTACTCCAGTTCTTATTCCACCATCTACTAATATTTTTACTTTTCCTTTAACAGCTTTTGCTATGTCTTCTAGCACTTCAGCAGTTCCTGGAGTTTGATCTAATACTCTTCCTCCATGATTTGATACAACGATTGCATCTACTCCTGCTTCAACAGCAAGCATTGCTTCATCTACTGTCATTATACCCTTTAATATAAATGGCAGTTTAGTGCTATTTACAATTTCCTTTATTTCTTCAACACCTTTAGGCATAACTGGCTTTCCATGTAATGCTAATGTTATAAGACCACAAGCATCAATGTCAATTCCTACAGCAAAGGCGCCTGATTCTTCTGCCAACTTTATTTTCTTTATAATATTTTCATTTTCCCAAGGCTTGATAAATACTATACCATTACCGTTATATTTCTCTAACATTTGAAGATTAGTCATTAAAAAAGCATCAACTGCTGTGTCTCCAACCATAGGATATATTCCAGCTTGTATACATCCATCAATAACAGAAGATATGTACTCTTCTTCTGTAAGTTTTCCTCCCATATTCAGAGTAGTTCCAGTGACTGGTGCAGCAAAAAGAGGTATGTCCATTTTTCTTCCAAACATTTCTGTTGTTATATCAGGATTTTTAGCATCATGAATAACTCTCATATTTAATTTTATATTATTTAATGCATCAAAATTAGCTTTAAAAGAATCACCTGTACCTTTTCCTCCCATTCCTGGTACTTCTCCTGAACAGGCTATTCCATTGCAAGCTTTACATACTCTGCAACTATTGTTTAATTTTTCTCTTGCATTTTTTTTAATTTCATTCATATTCATAAAATACCGCCCCTATACTTATAAATTTGTGTTAACAAGGTATTTTAGCCTATATTTATGTAGTTGAGAATTTGCAATTATCAACACTTCTCTCAGGAGAAGTGTTGAATTTATTTTCTTAAAGTGATAAAGTTACTTTTATTAAAGATTAAAAAATTCTTCAATATTCTCCTCTGTAAATACCTTTATACCATTTCTTATTAAAAGTTCAGCAGTAACTCCATTGCCACTTCTTTTATTACCGCTGAAAGTTCCATCATATATTGTTCCTACTCCACAAGAAGGACTTCTAGCTTTTAAAATAGCATATTTCGCCCCTATAGCTTTTGCAATTTTTAATGTTTCTTCTGCACCTTTTATAAATTCTTTAGTGGCTTCATCCTGTTTTGGTCCTAATATTTTAGCTTTTCCATCTAAAACCATAGCACCATCACCTTTTATAATTTCATGTGGCTCTCTTGGAGTTTCTTGCCCACCAAGTTGTTCCGGACAAACTGGTATGGCTTTTCCTTCTTTTAAAAGCTCTAAAACTTTTTCTCTAAGATTATTTCCCCCATCATACTTACAATTGACACCACAAAGGCATGCACTTACTAAAATCAAGATATCACCTCTTTTATTTAAATATATCAATTTTATTTCTAAACATATTATTTAAAAAATAAATTAAAAATTTCTCTTATATAATAAATAGAGACATTCACAGTTATTCATTATCAATAACTGTGAATTTAATATTTTTCCATATATTACTTAACTTCTACAATAGTAACCCCTGTACCACCTTCACCATAATTCCCCAATCTAAATCCTTTTACATGAGGATGTCTTTTTAAAAGGTCAGTTATTGCATTTCTAAGTACCCCTGTGCCCTTTCCATGAATTATTGACACTTCATTAAGTCCTGCTAAGTATACTTCATCTAAGTATTTATCAACAGTATAACTTGCTTCTTCTGAATCCATTCCTCTTAAATCTACAGAAGTTGCTACATTTTTCATCTTTAATTTTGCTTCTCTTTTTTCTATTTTTCTAGCCTTTTTATCTTCAACTGATGTTTTCGACTTTCTCAAATCAGAAACCTTTACATTTATTTTCATTATTCCTGCCTGTACTTGAACTTCACCTTTAGAATCTACTTTTGATATTACTATAACATTTTGGTTTAATTTTGGCAGATAAACTTCATCTCCTTCATTTACAGATTTAAGCTTTTCTCCCTTAGCTTCTTCTGTTTTTTGAGATGCAAATTCCACTCTTTCAAGTTTATCTTTAATTTTCTTTCTTTCTTCCTCAAGTTTTGTTCTTACTTCTGAACTATATCCCATTCTTTCAAGTTCTCTAATGTTTTTAAGAATAGCATCAGATTCTTCTTTTGCTTCTCTTATAAGCTGTTTTGCTTCTCTTTGTGCATCATAAAGTGCATTTTCTCTAGATTTCTCAAATTTATAAAGCTTTTCTTCATATCTTTCTTTAAGTTTTTCAGCATCCTTTTTCAGCATTTCAGCAGCTCTTGCATCATTTTCTGCCTTAATACTTTTTTGCTGTAAGCTTTGAATAAGTTCTTCAAATTCTAAAGTATCTTTAGAAATATTTTCTTTTGCATTATTTATAATGTATTCTGGAAGTCCCAGTCTTCTTGAAATTTCGAAAGCATTAGATTTTCCCGGTACCCCTATGAGTAATTTATACGTTGGACTTAAGGTTTCAACATCAAATTCTACAGAGGCATTTTCTACTCCTATAGATTTTAACGCATAACCCTTAAGTTCACTATAATGAGTAGTTGCAATAACTCTACATCCTCTTTTTCTTAAATTTTCTAGAATAGATACTGCAAGTGCTGCTCCTTCTGTAGGGTCTGTACCTGAGCCTAATTCATCAAATAGTACTAAAGAATTCTCATCTGCCTCTTCAATAATTCCAACAATATTAGTCATATGCGAAGAGAATGTAGATAAACTTTGCTCTATGCTTTGTTCATCTCCTATATCTGCATAAACTTTAGGGAAAAAGCTTATTACAGAATTTTGTCTTGCTGGAATTAGAATACCACTCATTGCCATCAAATGAATAAGTCCTACAGTTTTAAGGGTTACAGTTTTTCCTCCCGTATTTGGACCAGTGATTACAAGTGAAGTAAATTCTCTTCCTAAATATATATCACTAGGTACCACTACTTTAGGATCTATAAGTGGATGTCTAACTTCTATTAAATCTATAATTCCATCATTGTTTACTTCTGGGCATATAGCGTTAATTTCACTAGCATATTTAGCCTTTGCAAAAATAAAATCTAACTCCCACAATATATTTCCATCATTTTTAATAATTTCAACATTATCTGTAATAATCTTAGATAAAGCTCTTAAAATTCTTTCTATCTCCGCTTTTTCTTTTAATGTTAATTCTCTTATTTCATTATTTAAATTAACCAATCCCATAGGTTCAATAAATAAAGTTGCACCACTTGAACTTTGATCATGTATAAGTCCTGGTACTGAATCTCTATATTCTGATTTTACTGGAATAACATATCTATCTCCTCTTATAGTATACAGATTTTCTTGAAGATATTTAGAATTGCTTCTAACTAATGAATTTACTTTATCTTTTACAGAAGAGGATTTTTCTCTAAGTTTTTTTCTTATATTATAAAGTTCTTGAGATGCTCTATCAGCTATTTCTTCTTCACTAATTATGGCTTTAAATATGTCATCTTCTATCTTTTTAAGAGGAACTATGCCTATACATATATCCTCTAATACTCTATAACTTTCTTCCTCTTCTTTATGAGATATATAATCTTTAAATAGTCTTGCACATTTAAGCATAGATGCAATTCTAATAAGCTGTTCTGGCAGTAGTACTGATCCTTTTTCTGCCTTTTTTATAGCCTCTCTAACATCGTATATACCTTCAAAAGGAGGATTACCTTTTTTTATTAATAATTGAAAAGCTTCTTTAGTTTCTTGTAGATGTTCTTTTACCTCATATATATTATTATAAGGTTCCAATTCATCTATAATATCTTTTGCTGCTGATGTTTTTGTATACTTCTTAATATTTTCTTTTATTTTTTGGTATTCTAATACCTTTAAAGTTTTATCCTGCATTGTACCACCAACTTTCTCTATTCTACTCCTCTTTTATAATGTCCTCTTGTAAAATTTGTATAATCTCCTGAAAAATCTTCGCTTTTAACTATATCTAAAATTTCTTTTGTTTTGTTATAATCTTCATCTATAAAGTCCACTCTAAAGCTTTTTATATTATTTTTCTTTAATTCTTTTATATTGGGAATCAAATTAACAGGAACATTATTAAATATATGACTTCTGCAATATTTATCAGTTAATACTTTAAATTCTTCACCTTTTCTGTCTTTTAAAACATAATCTCCTTTAGCACAATTAATATTGCAATTAGAACATACTGATTTCCCTCCAAAAGTACTTCCTATTACACAATATTCACTAACCATAAGCTCATACTTACCATAAACTATTATTTGAGAGGCAATATTTGTGTTTTTCACAATAGAATTTATTTCTTTATTATTTAGCTCCACACTTATTGAAGCTCCATCTAAATACTGATTATAAAATTCTCCACTATAGCTGTTAAATATATTTAATTTATAATCACCAATTATGGATATTTTCCCTTTAAATCTACTTATAATTCCTAAATTAGATGTCACTATCCCTTTGATAATTTTCAAATTTTTATTGATAAATTCACATACGGTTTCAAATTCTTCCTTAATTATATTGGGAATTTTTAAATATAGATTAAATTCTCCATAGTTTTTTACTTCCTCAATTTTCATCTCACTACCTTTAAAGAAAAAATCTACTACAATATTTTCTATTCCATTATCTAAAGTTGCTTTTAATTGTTGTAAACTGCTAACTATCACTAACAATTCAGGAATTTCAGCTTTCTTAGGCTGCTTTTCTATATCACTAATGTTTAATTTTAATTTATCTTTTCTTCTATAGCTTTCTTTTATAAAATTTAATATTTTATCAGTTAAATTTCTTCTAATTAAATTGATTGCTGATACTGGAACAAATCCTTCTTCAAAGGTAATAAATTCAATATTATTAAATTGAAATGGAGTATCTCCTAATTTTTGAAGATTTTTAACTATGTTCTCTTTATCTAAAGGTCTTTTTATAGCTTTTTGAACTAAATCCCCTTCTACAACAAAATTAGTTCCTTTATAATTTGTAGTAATTTTTATAGGCTTATCTACTGCAAATTCAACTTTTGCATCTATTAAAAGTTTCTTACTATATACATTTTCATAAATATTGGAAAGTTCTTTTGAAAGTTCTATATCAGAAGTTTTATATAGTATGTCTCCTTCCTTATATCTAGACGGCTTTAATATTACCTTATCTCCTTTTGAAGCACATTGTACTTCTTTTTTGCCTATTCTTATACCAGATACAGTAAATCCACCTTCACCTATTCTAACACCATCTTTAAGATGAATATCTTCTTCCAATTTCACCATTAAATCCTTTTCTGCTTTTCCAAGACATACTCCAGTGTTTTTAGGAAAATTATATGCCATCATATCTTTTCCTACGTTTCCAAACATATATGCTTTAGAAAATCCTTCTCTATTGAAAAGCTGAGCTAATCTTCCATACTCATATTTTATATCAATATCATCATTATTTCCATAATAAGCATCAACTGCCTTTTTATAACTTGAGACCACTCCTGCAACATATTCTGGCCTTTTCATTCTTCCTTCAATTTTTAGAGAAGATGTTCCACTTTCTATGATTTTCTTAATGTCCTCAAAAGTACATATGTCTTTAGGACTTAGTAAATATCCCTCTCTTGTTTCCTTTGAAACCTTATTAATTAATGTATACGGAAGTCTACAAGGTTGAGCACAACGCCCTCTGTTACCGCTTCTTCCACCTATAATACTACTCATAAGACATTGCCCTGAATAACTTACGCATAATGCGCCATGAATAAATATTTCAGTTTCTATACCTAAATTTTTAGATATAGACTCAATTTCTTTTAGTGAAAGTTCTCTTGAAAGCACTATCCTTTTAAAACCTAAATTTTTGAAAAATAAAGCAGCTTCACCATTGTGAATTGTCATTTGTGTTGAAGCATGAACCTCAAAATCTGGCAATAATTTTTTTATAGCATAAAACAAACCTAAATCTTGAATTATTAACGCATCTACTCCAACCTCATATAAAAACTTTACATATTCTATAGCTTCTTCAAATTCAAATTCTTTAATTAATGTATTTACTGCTAAATACACCTTAACATTATATATATGACAGTAATCTACTGCTTCTTTCAACTTCTCATCATCAAAATTATTAGCATAAGCTCTTGCTGAAAACTTGCTTCCACCCATATATATAGCATCACACCCTGAAAGTACTGCTGCATATAAACTTTCCATACTCCCACCTGGTGCCAATAATTCTATTTTTCTCATGTTCATCTCTCCTATTACTGAGCTTATAATTACGAATATAATTATACCAATACCAGGTACATAAAACAAAGTTTTTATTTATTTATATATATTTATTGTAATACAAAATATATAAATCTTTATAAAAAACTAGGGACGGTTCATTATAATTTACAGAGTTCACTTCTTAATTCCATTAAAAATAATGAACTGTTCCTCTAACAATTTTAATTTATCCTCAGTTCTCAGTTTTAGGGGACGGTTCATTATAATTTACAAAGTTCACTGCTTAATTCTATTAAAAAGAATGAACCGTCCCTTTAACAATTTTAATTTATTCTTACTTTTTGGGGACGGTTCATTATAATTTACAGAGTCACCACTTAATTCTATTAAAAAGAATGAACCGTCCCTTTAACAATTTTAATTTATTCTCACTTTTTGGGGACGGTTCATTATAATTTACAGAGTCACCACTTAATTCTATTAAAAAGAATGAACCGTCCCTTTAAC
>NZ_JACSQB010000097.1 GCF_014836835.1 Clostridium faecium
TGAATATCAAAAGCAGCCCAAGAAAAAGCGTCCGGTAGGCCGGCCAAAAAGCGGTCGTAAATCCTACCAGACGGTACGGTTGCAAAAACAAACTGTATTGAAGATCAACGCGCTTGAAAACGCGCTAAGCATATCTACGCAAGACGAAACAGTAAACCAGGCGATTGACCGGGTGCTGAATTCATTGAACGCTGATGAAAAGCGGTCATATGAGTTGTGGCTAGAGATGTTTGAGAAGAAAGAAAATAAGTAATTAAAAAAGCAGCATTCACTGGCTGCTTTTTTAATTGCTTTTAGTCTCCTAGCTCATCTATTCCGTATGAATCATAAAGTAGTTTATTGATTCTTTCTTTATCGCTTGAACTAATCAGTTCGTCTTTTTGACTTGCTGTTAATACTGGTATAGTAACCTTAGATAAGTACTTTTTCTGATAGCTAATATACCCACCACCAATATAATAACTTGTTAAGTGCATAAATCTGTCGATAATTTCCGAATTTAATATTTTAGTGATGCATTGCATATCCACGTCATTAACATCTTGATTTTTTAATCCATACACCGCATAACCGTTATAAAATAATGCTTTTTCTTGAAAATATTTAAATTGTGGATGCTGCGTATTGGTAGGAAACACAATTTTAGGCATGAACCTTGTTAAGGCTTGTGATCTTCCATATCTATACCAATCATCATCATCATTAAAAACACCACTACGACTTAATAAATCTTGCTTGCATGCAACAAAGTAATTATATGTTTTGGGATACTTATCTTTTAAGTCGTTTATACTAATTAAAGACGGAATGCCATTATTTATCTGATAAGGATAAATAATATATTGTTCCTTTATGTTGGCTGATTTTGAAGAGCCTGAACCTTTTATTATCTTAACAACCATTTCATTTTCAATTTCGAAATGTTGATCATTATATGTCTTAAAGAATTTTACTTTTCCGCTTTTATCTAAAATTTTTTCGTCAATTAAATATAATTTATCCTTTTGAGTCGCAATTCCTGTTGAAATATCTAATGAAAATTCCTGCCCTTGAATAGCTTGAATGAACCTGTCTTCTGATAGTGTAGTTAAATTTATTGTTTCAATATTATCAGAAGTTAGACGCTTAGTAGTCCACGCAAGGTCCTGTAAAGTTTTAATTGAGTTGTGTTCTTTATCTGCTGTCTTAAATTTAACTTGCGATCTATTCCTTGTTAATTTCAATAGCATTGAGTATGTATCAACTCCATGGAACATTTTATAAGGCCCGAAATCTACAATAGTATCAAAGGCGGAGTTCTCAATAAGAATTTTTCTTAGCTTTTGTGCAGATTTAATTTTCAACAAATAATTTGGTAATAAATATAAAGCCACGCCGTTTTCAGTAAGCATCGATAATGTCATCTCAACAAAGGCATAGTAAATATTGTAATTTGAAGTTATAGATTGAAAATTATTTAGAAGCAGGCGACGATATTCAAATGGAAGATTTTGTTGCTTGATATATGGCGGATTTCCTATTATATAATTGTATTTTTTTTGTTTGCAATTAGATAAAAAGCTCTTTATAGAATCGCCAACTCGAAAATTAAAAGAAAGTTTACTAGCATCTTCGCCAAAATAACTCACTAAAACTTTCAAATTAAGTCTTGCAAAAAAAACATTCTCTTCTTTAATATCTATACCGTAAATATTATTATTAATAAAAGGTACTAATTCAAAATCTTTATCGATCTCTTTTAAGTAGATTAATAGACCAATAAAAAAAGCACCATTTCCCAATGAAAGATCGGCAAATGACTTATTTACTGTTTGCTCAACTGTCAGCTTTAGTATGTCCTTAAACGCATATAATACTAATTCCAGTGGTGTAAACGTAATGCCAGATTGTTTTCTCTCACTGTCAGTAAAATAGGCTTTTAATATATCAGTTATTTGGTAAATATCATTATGTGCAGACAATTGTTTAACGTTTTTACTCAATATGGTAGTCAATTCTTCGTCACGAATGTTCTTTTTTCCGTTTAGCAAGTTCTGAATGTAAGATATTTGTTCATCAGTAAGACTGTTCAACATAATTTCACCACTTTCAAGCAAAATTATAACTTCTGGAGTTATAAAAGTCAATAGAGGTATCAATTCATGATTATATTTCACTTGGCAGAAATACTAAGGGATAATGACATTTCTCAAAATCAATTTGCACGTATGTCAAATATTCGTCCTAATACTATTAATGAAATAGTAAACAATACGCTCAAAAGACTAGAATTAGACACTTTTGCAAAATTACTAATTGCATTAAAGCAAATAGGCTACTCGGTAGATGACCTAATAGAAGTAAAGGAGTTATAAATACAAATATGAAAGAATTCGATTACAACGCATCTTTATCTAGATTGCAATTTCGCATTAATAATATTAAGAAAATGCTTGAAACAGCTATTACCCAAAAAGAGGTTGATGGAAAAACTTCAA
Organism: Clostridium faecium; assembly: GCF_014836835.1. Classification (GTDB taxonomy): domain Bacteria; phylum Bacillota; class Clostridia; order Clostridiales; family Clostridiaceae; genus Clostridium_J; species Clostridium_J faecium. The sequence goes on from NZ_JACSQB010000097.1 coordinate 2,478, forward strand.
ATAATAATGATGTTCCTTATCAAAGTGGACTTCAAGCTAAACAATCACTCATTAGGTCACAACACCTTGTTTATCAATTACACGAATATGTAAAAGAAGAATTTATTGCCTATGGAGTTAACCCTGATAATATATACCCTCACTTAAAAGAAGACAAACCAGAAACTAAGATGAGTGGTCTGTTCAAGCAAAAAGATCAGGACGTTTGCGTAGTTCCTTCAAAGATTGAAAATAAACCTGAGCCAATTACTTGGGGAGCCATGAAAAACGAGAACGTTAAGACTGCATATGGTAGATATAAGGAAGAAAGAATTCTTGCAACTAATGTTCGGAGCCAACTAAGTAGTGTAAATAAAAATAGAGATACTTTATTCGAGCGAGAATTTGCCGAGGCAACTAACCTTCATCTACAATATCCTAAACTCGTCTTAGGTGAGATATATTTAATTCCTGTTTATGAGTATGATGATAAAGAGATGAAGCATGAGAACATTAAATTTAAAAAGAAACAAACTGACTTAGAAAAATACATTAATTTCTTTCAATTTATTAATAGCTATAATTATAGTAAACAAAATTTCTATGCTTATGATTTCTCTGCACTAATTATTGCTGACTTCTCACATAAGCCATCACCCAAAATCTATTTATCTATTGATGAATTAAAAAAAGATGACTTAGTTTCACCGGAATATAGCGCTGATTTCTCAGCATTATCACCAGTACAGTACTCTTACAGACTATTAGAAAAGTATGACTCTATTTGGGGCTTTGATCTATTAAATTAATTTTCTTAATATGTCTCATCTATGCTCTATACACTTTGAAAGAAGAGAACAGTTTATGGATCAAAAATTATTCCAAGTGGTTAAAGACGATAATATTCCACCAAAAATAATGGAAATGCTAGAAAGGCTGGATATCGATGCCCAACGCCTTTTAGCAGATCATTATCAGGTGCTACCAGTGATGAATTAAATGTTTTTAATAACGACATTGATACACCCACCTTTGATTACTATATTATGTCTCTTACACATAATAAGAATTCTCAAGCCTTATCCAAATACGGTGATATAGCTATACAATTTAAAACTCAAGATATACAAGATCACCTGGCCGCTAAAATTACACCATCTTATTTTTACAAAAAACTGAATCCTGGCGATGGCCTGGTCTATCCTTTAAGGGTTTTATACAACCATAAAGAACAATTAAACTATATAAACACCATAATGCATGGTTAACTGCATTTAGAAGCAGAGAACGTGATCTTCCAGACATGCTTCAGATCAGAAGTGAAGTGCTGAAAGCCTTAGCGCTTTACTCTCAATGCTTCAAAAATCCTATACTATACCAAGAGTAGGAGATTAGGTTTGTTGTAGTCAAAGTCATAACTCAAGATAATACTGTAATGCCTGACTTATATTTCCATGACAAACCAAAGATAGTACTTCCAATTGAACCTAATATGATTGATACAATCATCGTCAGTCATAATTTAGAAAACCAAATGAACAATATTAGTCAAATGCTACATTCATTTGGATTTAATAACACACAAGTTAAATTAACAGATTTACCATATTAAAAAATAGGAGTTATTTGTGATGAATCACCCCTGTTTAAACAGCATTATTTATGGCAATATGTACAACTATTACATAATAGGCTATTATATAGATGCACATCTATATAAGAGGTAACGTAAATGGATTATCAAAAATTAGCTAACTTGCTTAAGGTAGTTGCTGAACCAAATCGGCTTAAAATTCTTGAAATGCTTTCCTGTGGTGAAATGTGTGCCTGCAACATTCTTGATCACTTTGATTTTACCCAACCAACGCTTTCTCATCACATGAAAGTATTAGAGGATAAAGGATTGGTCATCGTAAGTAAGAAGTCAAAATGGCATTACTATTCATTAAATCCAGACACGACTGCACTTATTATTAACGGCTTAACCCGTACGCTGTCCAATACTGACAATTGTATGTGTAAGGATGCTAATTAAAAAAGATAATCCTTTTATTTTTACCGCAAACATAGATAATTATCTATATGAAGGGGATTAATATGAAGACGTCGAAAAACCTATCATTTATGGATCGTTACATGACCCTATGGGTGTTTTTAGCTATGGCACTTGGGATTTTAAGTGGATTTATTTTCCCTTCCTTGCCTAAGTTGATCAACAGTTGGTCAGTGGGAACTACGTCTATTCCGATTGCAATTGGCTTAATCTTAATGCTGTACCCGCCATTAACTAAGGTTAATTATGAAAAAATGGGTGATGTATTTCGTGATAAGAAAGAACTAACTTTTTCACTAATCCAAAATTGGATTGTCGGGCCATTATTGATGTTTGCTTTAGCCATCATTTTTCTACACAATTATCCCAATTATATGATCGGTTTAATCATGATTGGGTTGGCACGTTGTATTGCGATGGTCATTGTATGGAATGAGCTAGCTCACGGTAATAATGACTATGCCGCCGGATTAGTAGCTTTGAATTCGATCTTTCAAATTATTTTTTACTCTATTTATGCCTACATCTTTATTAGTGTTTTACCTAAGCTGTTCGGAATTAAGACACAAACGGTTAACATTACCATGGGTGAAATTGCAAAGACTGTTTTTATTTATCTTGGAATCCCGTTTATCCTAGGGGTTTGTTCTCGTTACTTGATTATCAAGGGTAAAGGAAAAGACTGGTTTGAAGATAAGTATGTTCCTAAAATTAGTCGCATTACAACTTGGGCATTACTATTTACCATCGTAGTTATGTTCTCGGTAAAAGGCGCTAAAGTGGTTCAACTACCTTTAGATGCCATACGTATCGCGATTCCTTTGCTTCTCTACTTTATTTTAATGTTCTTCCTCACTTTCTGGATTGCGAAGAGGACTGGCACAAACTACCCAATCTCGGCCACGCAATCATTTACTGCTTCAAGCAATAACTTTGAACTAGCTGTTGCAGTAACTGTTGGTGTCTTTGGATTAAATTCTGGGGAAGCATTTGCAGCTGTTATCGGTCCAATGATTGAAGTTCCAGTTATGATGCTATTAGTTGATGTTTCACTTTGGATTAAGAGGAGATTTTATTAATTATGAAAAAAATCTATTTTTTGTGTACTGGTAATTCTTGTCGTAGTCAGATTGCGGAAGGTTATGCCAAATTATTACTCAAAAATCAATATGAATGTAAAAGTGCCGGTGTTGAAAAGCATGGCCTCAACCCTTATGCAGTAGAGGTTATGGCTGAGGATGGAATTGATATTAGTCAGCAAAAATCAAAGCTGATTGACTTAGATTATTTCAATGCGGCTGATTTAATTGTGACCTTGTGCGGTGATGCGAAAGACCGCTGTCCTATAATTCCTCCCCAAGCCCAAAGTCTTCATTGGCCCTTACCAGATCCAGCGCAGGCTAAGGGAACACACGAGCAGAAAATGATTGTATTTCGTCAAGTACGTGATGAAATTAAACAATTAGTTAGAGGATTAATTTAGGGGCTATTTCTAGTAGCCTCCTATATAAAATGGAATCAAACAAGAAAATTCACTGCTCTATTTTTAATTACTTTCTCTTCTTAAGGGAAGCACTTAAGTCAATTCACCTGTCAAGTTGAGCAAGTATTTTTTTCAGATCATCATCTTTTATAAAGTAGTACACCATTTTCCCCTTTTTTTGACGGTCTAAAATGTCAGCATCATACAGCATTCTTAAGTGATGAGAAGCGGTTGCAATACTACAGCCTAAAATATATGCAATATCACAAACACATAACGATTCCTGAGCGATTAAAGAGAAAATGATTTTTAACTTTTTCTCATCTGAGATTTTAGACAATACATAAAAGTATTTCTTAATACGTGATTTACCCAAGAATTCCGAGACCTTCATTACGTTATCTGTCTCAACCAATGTCTGATCACAAGTAATGTCAGCACTTTTGCTTTTCATAGAATCACTCTGCCTATTATTTAATTAAATTAACGAAAAGTTGAATTGATCCATTTTCGATCAAAACGGAACCACCAATAAAGATATAAACGATTCCTATAAACCAACGACTATGTTTTTCAAGAACTGTACCTACAGTTGGAATACTAACCGACTTCTGGGCAATAAAAACTAATAAGAAAATCATTATCAAAAACACTAACAAAGTTATTAATAACTTTGGTAGTGCCAAACTAATAAAGTAAGGTACAAATAATCCAACATTATCAGCACCACAGCTCACAATAGTAATGAAAATCAAAGTTTTAATCAAATTATTTTGATTTGTATCTTTCAATTTTTCATTAGCCATTTTTTCACCGTCTGAATCTCCCAAAATTAAAGCCTTTATTCCCAAAAAGACAGGAATTATTCCTAGAAAACCTAATAATCGTTTATCAGGAACGTAATGTAAAATGACAGCAAAGAACAAACTAACTAATATCAAAAGCCCAGACCCAAGAAATTGGCCTATATAAATATCTCTAACACCCTTTTTATCTTTAACTTTCGCAAAAAAAAGCATCAGAATTATTAATAAGTCAATAGCAGTACTCCAGTAAGTCACCACACCAGCAATAATTGTTCCTAACATTTCTTATTTCCTCCAAAATAATATTCAAATATATATTTGAATATTATTTTGGAGTACTCAGATTGAAACATCAAGACACCTTGAGAATTTTCTTTAATAAATAGTCAAAAGCCAAATTTTATTTGTAGGTGTCCAGTAATACCACCACAAGCTAAAAGTATTCACTGGCCATTACCTGATCCGGCACAAGCAAAAGGCACACATGAACAAAAAATGATTGTGTTTCGACAAACGCGCGATGAAACTAAAAAACGTATTGCCCAATTAGTTTAGGGGCTATTTGTAATAAATGACCCCTAAAGAATGTTGCTATGGCTAGCCCTTGTATTCTACAATCAGAATATAGGGGCTATTTATTTATATATGAGTTTTATTACCCTTCCAATATTTAGTAATCATCATCTATGTTGAGAAAACTATAGATGCTTTCAACCTCATCATCATTTGTGAAATACCATTCAGTACCTGGTGAGTCTTTAATTTGTCGTTTTCTATATTGAAGAACTGCATGAATTGCATTCTCTAAAGTGCTTGAATTATCACATTTAATAACCAGGGAGAGAGTCGGATACTCTGGATATGCAGTGCCTGATTGACTAAGGACTCTTTCCACAGCAGTAGTATTGGTTTTGCCAATTTTACAAGGCCACTTTTTTAATTGTTTTTTTTCTGCAAGTTTCCGATATGTTGAATAATAGTAAACATAAACTCTTTCCTTGCCTCGTCCAATTACCTTTTGAGGTCTAATATTTTTTATATCATTATTTTGCTTTAACGCTGTCTGGTCACTCTCATCATTATTATTATCTTTGTTCTCTACTTTTTGCTTTCTATATTTCAGTTCCCAGACACCATAACTAACATTTGTAAGATATCCTTTTTTCTTTAAATTAGCACTGCTTTTCTTAAAAACACTGACAGGATTAGTATCCTTAACATTACCACCGTTATCTGTGTGAAAATGTACAACTTTGTTTATGGCATCTTGACGCTCAAATCTTCTACCATCGTATAATTGTATAAGAATTGCGGTAAAAATCGATGGTGTTAATTTTACGCCTTGATATCTATATTGATTGTCTTTCATAACATAAGAGTTATTCTCAACCATAAAAAATCTCCTTGCTAAAAACATATATATCTTTTATAC
>NZ_JACSQB010000049.1 GCF_014836835.1 Clostridium faecium
ATATAGTAATTTTTATAAAAAGATCTTTTCTAATTTTAGGAAAGATCTTTTTTGTTGAAAATTAGAAAATAATTGGGGAAAGAAGTAAAAAACATTTAATTTTAGCAAATATCATCGATATATTAAATGTGACATTAAATTTATACCGTGATTTTATATTATTTAATTTATAAAGTTAAATTAAATAATATAAGAGCAAAAATAAGGATAGAGGGGGAAATGGGATGAAATTGAAACTAAAATCAATAATAAAGGCAAATAAAGGAGGAAAAAAATAAAATCAAAATTTCAATTAAAAAGTATAAGAGCAAAATTATTAGTTATAATAATAACTTTGGTTATAATAATGTGCGGCTCCTTAACTGGTTCAGCTTATTATTCATCAAAAAAAACTCTTGTTAATAGTAGTCTTGATCTTATGTCAGAAATAAGCAGATCATCAGCAGAAAAAATTGAAAATGAAATAGAATCAAAATTTATAGGATTAAATATACTTGCTAGTAATCCTAGAATAAAAGATCCAAATATTTCATGGAAAGATAAAAAGGAAGTTTTAGCTTCAAGTTTAGAAGTAGAAGGGTATACAATGATTGGAATTGCAGATTTGGCAGGAAAGGTAACTTATACAGATGGTACCGTACTTGATATTAAAGATAGAGAATATTTTAAAGAAGCGATAAAAGGAGACAACTGTGTATCATCAACATTTAAAAGTAAGATGGATGGAAAAACTATAATTGCATATTCTGCACCAATAAAAAATAATAATTCTATTATTGGAGCGTTAATAGCAATAAGAGATAGTGATATTTTAAGTGAAATGACTAATAAAATAAATTTTCTATCAACTGGAGAATGTTTTATTCTTGATAAAGAAGGAAAGGTAATTGCCGCAAAAGATCAAGCCATCGTAGATAGAATGGACAATTATATAGTAGAAAACAATCCAGAGCTACAAGATTTGATTGAAATTGAAAAAGAAATGATACAAGGAAAGACAGGAGTAGGGGAATATTTTTATGATGGAGTAACTAAGTATGTATCCTATTATCCAATGAAATCAACAGGTTGGTCTTTAGCAATAGCTGTACATAAAGATGACTTATTGAGTAGATTAAATGGACTTAAAAGTACAAGTATATCCATAGGATTAATAGAATTATTGATAATAGGAATTTTAGTAGTTATAATTATTAAAAAGATGACTGATGGATTACTAGCAGTTAAAGGTCATATGGATAAAATAGCAGAAGGGGACTTTACAGAGGATATTAATGAAAAGTATATAAATACTTCAGATGAAATTGGAGCTATATGTAAAGTATTAAATATTACTCAAAGTTCTATAGGAAATATGGTAGGAACAGTTAAAAATTCAGCTGGAGAAATAGATTCTAGTGCCATAAATTTAGCAGCTATTTCTGAAGAACTATCAGCATTAACTCATAATATTTCTGCTTCAATATTAGAGGTTACAAAAGGAACTACTAAGCAAGCTACAGATTTGACAACTATAGTTTCTAAATTAAATGAATTTAGTGAACAATTAAATGAAGTTGCAATTAACATAAATGAAATAGATGATATGACAATGAGTGTCAGCGAAAGTTCAGAGAAAAGTAAAAATGATATGGAAGATGTAATGATTTCTATAACAAGTTTTGACAATAAATTTAAGAATTTTATGAAGAGTATAGAGGATATGGATGTAGATATTAAAACTGTAAATGAAATTACAGATTTAATAAACAGTATAGCAGAACAGACAAATCTTTTAGCTTTAAATGCAGCAATAGAAGCAGCAAGAGCAGGAGAATCAGGAAAAGGATTTGCTGTAGTTGCAGATGAAATAAGAAAACTTGCAGAAAGAAGTAAAGAATCCTCAGAAAATATTTATAAAATAATAAACAAGTTATTAAATAATACCAAAATAATAGTTAGTGAAACAGATACAATGAATAATGACCTTATAAATCAAAAAGAAAGTATAGAAAATTCTATGAAGTCCTTTAATGAAATTTCCATAGCTTTTGGCGATATAGCACCAAGAATAAATAAAATAAATGTAACTTTTGAAGATATCAATAAAAATAAAGATAACATAATAAATACTATAGAAGAGTTATCTTCAATATCAGAAGAAATATCAGCATCTTCAGAAGAGATATCAGCATCTTCAGAGGAATTAAATAATTCAAGCTCAGAAGTTGCTACAAGTGCTCAAAACCTTACAGAAAAAGTAACAGATATGATGGGAGAAATAAATAAATTTAAAGTAAGACAATAAATATTATGTTATAACTTAAATTTATTATAATACTAAGATAAAAATAAGCATTAGTTAAGTAACTAGTGCTTATTTTTCTATGATTTATAATATTAACTGAGTGTCCATATAAAATATGATAATATTAATAGAGCTGAAATACTTAAGTATTGAAAATACTAATACTAAGCTATAAAATTATTGAGAAACTTAATAAATCGGCTTAATAAAGCTTAAAATTAAAATAAAACAGTAAAAGGCAAAATTAGCAAAAAGTTAAAGTTTTTATAATAAATACAGATAATATATATATGCAATATAAATTTATTTCAAGTTTAACTATTTATTAATTTGTGTGTTATAATTATGATGTCAATATTTAACATCAATTAAAGGGGACAGATATCTATGATTGAAGTAAAAAATTTAAGTAAGAGTTTTAAGAACATTAAAGCTGTTAACAACATAAGTTTTACAGTTAAGGAAGGAGAAATAGTTGGACTTCTTGGAGAAAATGGAGCAGGGAAAACTACAACTTTAAGGATGATTGCTACAATGTTAAAACCTACAGAAGGAACTGTTAATATTAATGGATTTGATATATTAAAGGATAGTTCAAAAGTTAGAGCAGAAATAGGTATATTGTTTGGTGGAGAAGTGGGGCTTTACGATAGACTTACAGCAAGAGAAAATATAAAGTACTTTGCCATGTTAAATGGCCTATCAGAAAAGCAGGCAAATGAAAATATAAAAAGTCTTATGGAAACTTTTGAAATGGAAGATTACATAGATAGAAAAGTAGGAAAGTTTTCTAGAGGTATGAAACAAAGAGTTGCTATTGCAAGAAGTATTGTACATAATCCTAAAGTTATGCTTTTTGATGAACCTACAATAGGACTAGATGTGACTGCTTCAAGAACAGTACAAAATTTTATATTTAAATGTAAAAAAGACAATAAAGTAATTATATTTTCAAGCCATAGTATGAGAGAGGTAGAAAAGTTATGTGATAGGGTAATTATTATTAACAAAGGAAATATTGTTGAAGAAGGTACAATTAATGATTTAAAAAGAAAGTATAATAATGATGATTTGGAAGAAGTATTTCTATCTCTTATAGGTGGTGATATTAATGAAAAATAAAATTATATCTATAGTATTTAAAAAAGAACTTTTAGACATTTTTAGAGATAAGAAAACATTAATGATAAGTATATTAATACCATTATTATTATTCCCAGTTATGTTCACTTTAATAGGAAAAGGTATAAGTAAAAATACAACGGAAGTTATGGAAAACCTAGAAATTGCAATAGTCGATAAGGGAAATAGCAATATAAGGGAATTTATAAAATCTCAAAAGAATGTGACAATAATTGAAAGTGCTAATATAAAAGATGATATAAAAAATGGTAAAATAAAATTAGCAATTGAAATACCAGAAAATTTTGAGGAAAAGATTAAAAATGAAGAAATTTCTAATATAATTGTTTCATACGATGATGTTAGCCAATCTTCTAATGTGACATTAGGAGCAGTTAAGGATATTATAGAAGAATATTCAAAAGAGATAGTATCAGAAAGATTAAAAGCCAAAAATATTGACCAATCAATATTAACTCCAATACAAATTAATGAAAATAAAATAGGTGAAAAGGATGATGGAGGAACAAAGATTATGTTATCCATATTACTTCCATTCCTATTAGTGATGTATTGTGTGTCAGGTCCTATTCCTGCGGCAACAGATTTAGGAGCTGGAGAAAAAGAAAGAGGTACATTGGAACCACTATTAACTACTCAAGCAGGAAGAATGTCACTATTATATGGTAAGTTTTTGGCTATTACTGTGCTTGGAATGTTAACTACGGCAGCTTCTTTAGGAGGACTTTTAATATCATTTAATATGTCTTCAAAATATTTTGCTGGTTCAGATGTAAATGCCCCATTAAATTTTTCTTTAGATATAAAAGTTATAATAATAATCTTTATACTGGCTGTATTAACCACTATGGTTTTTGGTGCATTAGAGTTGGCTATAAGTATATATGCCAGAAGCTTTAAAGAAGCTCAAACTTATATGACACCATTAACTATTATTGCAATAATACCTGCTTATGCTACTTATATGTTAGATGTGAAATCAATTGCAAATTTTTATTTTCATATTCCTTTAGCTAATATAATTTGCATTTTAAAAGAATTGATTTCAGGAGTATATAACATACAGCATATAGCTATTACTTTAGTTTGGACAATTATTTATGTACTGTCATCTCTTTTAATAGCTAGATATATGTTCATGAAAGAAGAAGTTATATTTAGAACATAGAAAAATAAAAACACAAGTTATCTTGTGTTTTTCTGCATAATATTTTAGACAATTTTTAAAATGACAAAAACAAATGGGGTACAATTTGGAGGGGTTATATGTCATTTTTACCAATAAGAGAAAAAATTTTTAGTAGATTTGAGAATGAGATAAGTAAGAATGTAATTTACATAGCCTGGCCAGTATTAATAGAATTATTATTAGGATCATTATTTTCAATGTTAGATATGATGATGCTTGGCCAATTACCTAAAAGTGAGTCAGCGGCTTCAGTAGCAGCAGTGGGAATAACTAATCAGCCATTATTTTTAGGATTAGCAGTAATACAAGCATTAAATGTAGGTGGTACTGCTATGGTAGCAAGGTATGTAGGGCAGAAAAAAACAGAAAGAGTTGCTAGTACTGTTAAACATATCATACTTATTAATATGTTTATAGTAGTACCAATAGTTATATGGGCTCAGATAAATGCTAGAACTATAATGAGTTTTATGGGAGCAGAACAGCAAACTATAGATATTGGAATAAATTATTTTAGAGTTATAATGTATGGCTTTATATTTCAAGGCTTTAACTCTTCTTTATTTGCGGTTTTAAGAGGAGTAGGAGACACTAAAATACCAATGAAAATAAATATAAAGGTAAATGGATTTAATGTTGTAGGAAATGCTTTATTAATTTATGGATTGCTTTTTTTCCCGCAAATGGGGGTTACTGGTGCAGGTATTTCTACATTACTATCCCATGTAATAGCTCTAATAATGCTTATATCGTACTTCATAAGAGGAAAAACAAAGATAAAAATAGATTTTAAAGAAAGATTTTATTTTGATAAGAATATTATCTTTAACTTTATAAAAATAGGTGTTCCATCATCACTAGAGCAATTAGGATTAAGGCTTGGAATGCTATTATATGTAAAAATCGTAGCATCATTAGGTACGATAGTTTATGCATCTCATCAAATTTGTATTAATATCTTGGGACTTTCCTTCACAACAGGACAAGCTTTTTCCATTGCAGCATCATCTTTAACAGGAAGAACTTTAGGAGAAGGTGAGCCAAAAAAGGCAGAACAGTATGTTTTAAAATGTAGACAATTGGGGTCTATATTGTCATCAGTAATTGCTTTAGTACTTTTCTTTTTTGGAAAGCAGATATTATCTCTTTATACAAAAGATAATGATATTATAAATTCAGCATCAATAGCACTTAAAATTATAGCGGTGATTCAACCTTTTCAATCTTCAGCTTTTGTTTTAGCAGGTGCATTAAGAGGAGCAGGAGATACGGTTTTCCCACTTATATCAACAACCATTGGTATAGTTGGAATAAGAGTTGTTTTTGCATATATATTTGTAAACTTTTTTAATTTAGCTCTGCCAGGGGCATGGATTGCTATGCTTTTAGATCAAGTTTTTAGGTGGTTATTAATATATTTAAGATTTAAATCAGGAAAATGGAAAACTATTAAGTTAAGATAAATTTATTTGGTAAATGAAAAAATAGGAGAAAGTTATGGAAAATAAGAAAATAAAAGCTTTAAATTTATTAGTAGTTTTTATTATTTGGAGCTTGATTTTCAATATAAAAGTACAGACTGTAAAAGCAAGCAGTAAAAAAGAAATACTTATAATAAATTCTTATGATATTAATCAAACTTGGGAAAAAAACGTAAAAAATGGCTTTAAAAGTGCTATTAATCCTAATATAGAAGTCAATTATACCAATGAATATTTAAATGCCAAGATAGGAAATGATGAATATTACAAAGAACTTAGCGATATTTATAGAATTAAATATAAAAATAAAAAATTTGATTTAATATTAGTTATTAATGATGAAGCTTTTAAATTTGTAAAAAAATATCATAGTGATATTTTTAATCGTGTACCTGTAATATTTATAGGAATAAATAAGAACAACCATTTAACTAAAGAGGAAAAAGAATATTTTACAGGTTTTTATGAATGTTCTAATAATAAAAAAAATATGGATATTATTTTAAAACTTCATCCAAAAGTAAAAAAGTTAAATGTTATTTTGGATAATACCTCCTATTCACATAATATAGGAAGAGGGTTAAAAGCAATTAGACCTTATTATAAATCTGTTAAGTTCAATTTTATTCAACATATGTATATTGAAGATGTAGCAAAAGACATATATAATAATGAAGAAAATCAGATAAATATAATTTCAGGTACTTTTTTAAATAAAGAAAATAGAGCTTTGACTCCTGGACAAACAATAGATTATTTAAAAAAATATAATAAAGGTCCTTTTTATTCTCCTTCTCAAGATTATTTAGGATATGGTGTAGTTGGAGGTCCTATAGATATAGGAGATCAGCGCGGTGAGGCAATAGGTGAATTTGCAAATCAAATATTTGAAGGTGAAAAAATAAGTGATATAGTAATAAATAATAAATATGTTGATACTTTTGTATTTGACTTTCATATGTTGGTTAAAGAAGATATACCTTTAGGAAAGATTCCTGAAAATTGCATAATAATAAATAAGAATAAACATGATTATATTTTATCTCAAAAACAAAAGCGATTTTATCTTGGATTGATATTTTTAATAGTATCTGGGCTGATTATATCGGGGATATATTATATATATTTAGTTGCAAAAGCTAAAAAAGAAAGAAAAATTTATGATGAAGCATTAAAGTACGAAAAGTTGAAAACGGAATTCTTTGCAAACATATCACATGAATTGAGAACTCCTTTAAATGTAATATTAAGTACTGTAAGTCTTATGGAATTATATGCTAAAAATAATAAAATAATTTTCGATAGTGAAGATACCTATACTAAGTTTTTTTACATAAAGCAAAATGCTTTAAGGCTTTTAAGATTAGTTAATAATATAATTGATATTACAAAAATTGATTCAGGATATCTTACTTTAAATCTTCAAGTTTGTAATATAGTACAAGTTGTAGAAGATATAGTCTTATCAGTTGCAAATTATATAGAAGAAAAAGGAATTGAATTAATTTTTGATACAGATACAGAAGAGAAAATAATGGCAATTGATGAAGAAAAGATAGAGAGGATAGTATTTAATCTTCTTTCAAATGCTATAAAATTTACTAATAAAGGAGGTAAAATATTAGTAAATGTAGAAAATTTGCAAAGTAAAGTTAGAATAACTGTAACAGATAATGGAATTGGTATACCTGCAGACAAACAAGAAATAATTTTTGATAGATTTACGCAGGTAGACAGTACTTTAACCAGGAAGAGAGAAGGCAGCGGTATAGGATTGTCACTTGTAAAAAGTTTAGTAGAAATTCATGGAGGTAATATTACCTTAAAAAGTGAAGTGAATAAGGGAAGCAGTTTTATTATAGAATTGCCAGTTAGATTATTAGATGATAATAGTTACAATATTAAAGATATTAATGAAGATAAAAGTCAGAAAGTTAATTTAGAGTTTTCTGATATATACGATTAGGAAAGTACAATTTTTATATGTATAAATTATGCTCTGAAATTTTAAATTTTAGGGCATTTTTGTTTTTGAATTATATATTTATAATAAATTTTTGAAAATAAAAATATAATAATATAA
>NZ_JACSQB010000187.1 GCF_014836835.1 Clostridium faecium
ACTTATTACAAATAAATATATAAATAATAATTTTAAGAATTATATTATGTTAATAAATTTTCCATTTAAGGTTGAAAATTATAGTAAAAAAGGGTTATATTAATAAGGGATATTAGTCGTTTAAACTGAAAGGAGATTTTGTAATGAGTTTTGTAGACAAAATTTGGGAAATGGCTCAAAAGGATAAGAAAAAAATAGTTTTACCAGAAGGTGATGAGGAGAGAAATTTAAAAGCTGCTGAGTTAATTAAAAAAAATGCTATAGCAGAAATTGTTTTAGTTGGCGATGAGGAAAAAATTAAAGCAAATGCTAAAACTTTTGGAGTAAATATAGAAGGAATAGAGGTTATAAATCCAGAAACATCAGATAAAACTGCAAAGTATGCTGAAGCTTTTTATGAACTTAGAAAAAATAAGGGAGTAACTCTAGAAAAAGCTATGGAAGTAGTAAAAGATCCAGTATATTTTGGAACAATGATGGTTAAAATGGACGATGTAGATGGATTAGTATCAGGAGCAGTACATAGTACAGGTGATTTATTACGCCCAGGTCTTCAAATAATAAAAACAGCTCCAGGAATAAAAGTTGTTTCAAGCTTTTTCATAATGGAAGTTCCAAATTCTCAATATGGAAAAGAAGGTACTTTATTATTTGCTGACTGTGCAGTTAATCCAAATCCTAATGCGGAAGAATTAGCATCAATAGCAATCAGTACAGCTGATAATGCTAAAACATTATGTGGAATGGATCCTAAAGTTGCAATGCTTTCATTCTCAAGTATGGGAAGTGCTAAGCATGAAAATGTTGACAAAGTGAGAACAGCTACAGAGTCAGCTAAAGCTCAAAGACCAGATTTACAAATTGATGGTGAATTACAATTAGATGCTGCCATTGTTGATAAGGTTGCAAAACAAAAAGCACCAAATAGTTCTGTAGCAGGAAATGCTAATGTTTTAGTATTCCCAGATTTACAAGCAGGAAATATAGGATATAAATTAGTTCAAAGATTTGCTAACGCTAAAGCAATAGGACCAGTTTGTCAAGGATTTGCAAAGCCTATTAACGATTTATCAAGAGGTTGTTGCGTTGATGATATAGTTAATGTTGTAGCTATAACTGCTATACAAGCTCAACAGTCTTGCAATAAGTAAAAGTTATATTATATACTATAAGAATGTAAGCTTTTAATAATTTTATTAAAAGCAATTTAAAAAATATAAATAATTATAAAACAAAGGTGTCATTAAGGAGGAGTTATCAATGAAAGTACTTGTAATTAATTGCGGAAGTTCTTCGTTAAAATACCAATTAATTAACATGGAAAATGAAGAAGCTATAGCACAAGGCTTAGTAGAAAGAATAGGAATAGAGGGTTCAATATTAACTCAAAAAGTTCCAGGAAGAGATAAATACATAGTTGAAGTTCCAATGGAAAGTCATAAAGATGCTATAAAACACGTTATAGACAGTTTAACAGATAAAACTCATGGAGTTATATCTAACATGTCAGAAATCAATGCTGTAGGACATAGAGTTGTTCATGGCGGAGAAAAATATGCTGAATCAGTTATCATTAATGATGAAGTTATGAGTAAATTAGAAGAGTGTGTAAAACTTGCACCACTTCACAACCCAGCAAACATAATAGGAATTAATGCATGTAAAGATTTAATGCCAAATACTCCAATGGTTGCAGTATTTGATACAGCATTCCATCAAACAATGCCAAAAGAAGCATTCATATATGCATTACCATATGAATTATATGAAAAACATGGAATAAGAAAATATGGATTCCACGGAACATCTCATAAATTTGTATCTGCTCAAGTTGCTGAAATGATGGGTAAAGATATAAAAGATCTTAAAATTATCACTTGCCACTTAGGAAACGGTGGTAGCTTATCAGCAGTTAAAAATGGTAAATCAATAGATACAAGTATGGGATTCACTCCACTTGAAGGAATAGCTATGGGAACTAGATGTGGAAATATAGACCCTGCTATAGTTACTTTCTTAATGAAAGAAGAAAACATGAGCATTGATGAAATGAACAACCTATTAAACAAAAAATCAGGAGTTCTAGGAATTTCAGGAGTAAGCAGTGACTTTAGAGATATAGAAGCAGCTGCTGAAGAAGGAAATGAAAGAGCTAAGCTTGCATTAGATGCATATAACTACAAAGTAAGACAAATGATAGGTTCTTATGCTGCAGTTATGGGTGGAGTTGATGCTGTAGTATTCACAGCAGGATTAGGAGAAAACTCTCCAGCTACAAGAGAAGATATATGCAAAGGCTTAGAATTTATGGGAATTAAAATTGATTCTGAGAAAAACAATGTAAGAGGAAAAGCTGTAGATGTAAGTGCTGCAGATGCTAAAGTTAAAGTTTTTGTTATCCCAACTAACGAAGAGTTAGTAATAGCAAGAGATACTCAAAATTTAACTTCTAAATAATTTTAGCTCACACCCCTTCTTAATATGTTTTTAAACATATAAATAATTCTTGACTTTTAAAGTTATAATTTATATAATAGTTTGTGTTTGAAAATAGTAGAAAATCTTGAATAAATATAAGGAGGGGCGTAGTAGCTTTGCTCAAGCTATGCGAGTAAATTCGCATTATGTATGATGAGCTGTTCATATGAGAAGAATATTTTAATGATATTTTTCGGAGCGCTAAAGATTATGAATATTGACCTTTCAGAATTAAATAATAAGAAACATGGAAAAAGAGAACTAGATTTAGTTATATCTAAGGATAGTTTTTATGACAATGGTGAAGTTATAAAGTTCACTAAGCCTATAAAATTTACAGGAATAGTCAGATTAATTGATAATATTTATGAATTAACTGGCAATGTTGAAACTGAGGTTTTATTACCTTGTTCAAGATGTAGTGAGGACTTTTTTTATCATGTAAATATGGATATAAGTGAAAAGTTATCTGATACTATTAAAGACGAGGACGGAGAAATTATCTCAATTAATAATGATAAAATAGATATTTACCAAATAATAGAGAACAATCTTTCTATGGAACTTCCTGTGAAGAAAATTTGCAAGGAAGACTGTAAAGGTCTATGCCAACACTGTGGAACGAATCTAAATCATAATTCATGTGACTGTGAAAAAGATGATATTGATCCAAGGTTGGCAAAGTTAAAAGAATTGTTTTCAAAACCGTAAGGAGGTGTTACGATGGGAAATCCTGCGAGAAAATTTTCTAAAGCTAGAAGAGATTCAAGAAGAGCGCAAACATTCAAACTTGGAGTACCAGGAATAGTTGAATGCCCTCAGTGCCATGAAATGAAACTTGCTCACAGAGTTTGTAAAAACTGTGGACACTACAAAAATAGAGAAGTTGTTTCAACTGAGAAATAAAAAAAGAAAGTCACTTGACTTTCTTTTATTTTTTTATATAATATTTTTTATAAATATTAAGAATAAAGTAGAATTTTTTACAAAGTTTAATATATAATATTTAATATAGATGTAGGACTTTAGTCGTAAGAGATTCAGTTAATAACTTACAGAAAAAATGAAAAAGTAAGTGAGGGTTAAAAATGAAATTTGCAGTAGATGGAATGGGTGGAGATTTTTCACCTTCAGCAGTAGTAGAAGGTGCAGTATTAGCAGTACAGGAGTATAATGACGTAGAACTCATTATAACTGGCCCAGAAGAAGAGATAGCAAGAGAGTTAAGTAAATATCAATATGATAAAGATAAAATTACTATATTGAATGCTACGGAGATTATAAGCCCTAATGATGAACCAGTAAAAGCTATTAGAAGAAAAAAAGATTCCAGCCTTTATAGGGCATTGCAATTAGTTAAAGAAAAAAAGGTAGATGGAATCATATCTGCTGGAAGTACAGGAGCTTTTTTAGCGGGTTGCACCCTTGTAGTTGGAAGATTAAAAGGCATTGATAGACCAGCATTAGCACCAGTGATGCCAGGAATTAATGGACCATTTATGATTATAGATGTAGGGGCTAATGCAGATTGTAAACCTCATTATTTAGTTCAATTTGCTCTAATGGGAAAAATTTATTTTGAAAATATATTAAATACTAAAAATCCTAGTATAGGGCTTATAAATATTGGGGCAGAAGAAGAAAAAGGTAATGAACTCACAAAAAGTACACATAAACTTTTAAAGGATACAGAATACAATTTTGTTGGAAATGTTGAGCCAAGAGATATTACTCAAGGAGATGTTAAAGTGCTTGTCTGTGATGGATTTGTAGGTAATACAGTGCTTAAAATGTATGAAGGAGTAGCTTCTAGCATATTCTCAATATTAAAGGACAATATAATGGGATCCTTTACAACAAAATTGGGAGGCATGCTTTTAAAACCTGTTTTTAAAAAAATTAAAAGTGATTTTGATTATACAGAATATGGTGGAGCTGCTTTTTTAGGAGTTAATGGAATATGTGTTAAAGCCCATGGAAGTTCAAATGCAAAGGCTTTTAAGAATGCTATAAGACAGGCAAAAATAGCTCATGATAACAAAATTGTTGAAAAGATACAAAATGAACTGGAAAACTTAGTAACAGAAAAAGAGTAAAAGAATAAGATATCATGAATAATATTATTAAATTGAAGTATATTATTAAAATATATTAAAAAAATTAAAAATCTATTGATTAGTTTCAATATAACTATTAATATTTAATTGAAATGTTTTTTATTTATTAGGAGGCTGAATAATTATGTTTGAAAAAATAAGAGAGAGAATAGCTGAGCAATTAAGTATAGAGGAAGATGAGATTAAAATGGAATCCTCTTTCATAGATGATTTAGGAGCTGATTCACTAGATATAGTTGAATTAATAATGGCATTAGAGGAAGAATTCGATATAGAAATACCTGATGAAGATGCAGAGAAAATATCTACAGTGGGCGATGTAGTGGAATACATAAAAGCACGTGTAGACGAATAGACAAAGTAAGTTCCGCTAATTTGCGGGACTTTATTTTCACCTAAGTTTAATAAATTGAAGGAGTTCTTTCTTGAATTTATTAATGTATAGTTAATAAGTTGAGGAATAAACTCCTAAGAAGGAGTAAAAGAATGAAGTTTAGATCTAGTACATTGGAGTTTCAAAAAAAATTAAACTTAAATTTTGATAATTTAGAATTATTACAAACAGCAATTACGCACAGTTCTTATGCTAACCAGAAAAAAGATGTAGATTATAATGAAAGGTTAGAGTTTTTAGGAGACTCAGTACTTCAACTTGTAATATCTCAACATTTATTTTCAAATAACATAAATGAAAGTGAAGGATATTTAACAAGAGTTAGATCCTTAATTGTCTGTGAAAATTCCCTTTATGAAATAGCTAAAGGATGGAATCTAGGTTCTTATATAACGATGAGTAAGGGCGAAGAAATGACTGGAGGAAGAACTAGAGTATCAATTTTAGCAGATGCTGTAGAGGCTATAATTGCAGCTATTTATTTAGATAAAGGCTTAGAATATGTAAGAGAATTTATATTAACAAACTTTAAGGAAATAATTTATAAAGCTTTAAAAAATGAAATAATAATTGACTATAAAACAAAGCTTCAAGAAACACTTCAAAAAAATGGTGAGGTATCCATAGTCTATAATTTAATAAAATATGAAGGACCACCTCATAGAAGATTGTTTTATGTTGAAGTTTTGATAAATGGAGTATCTAAAGGAAATGGTACAGGTTACAGCAAAAAAGAAGCAGAACAAAATGCTGCTAGAGAAGTTTTATTAGCTCAGGAGGAAACACATGAATAAATTTCATTACATAATCCCAATATTTGTACCTCATGAAGGTTGTCCTCATACCTGTGTATTTTGTAACCAAGATAGTATAACAGGAAGCTGCTTTAAAATTGATGGAGAATTTGTAGAAAATACTATAAAAGAATATTTAGAAACTATGGATAAAGAAGAATCCATTATAGAAGTATCTTTTTTTGGAGGAACTTTTACAGCTATAGATATAAACAAACAAAATGAATTACTTTCTGTTGCAAAAAAATATAAAGATTGTAACAAAATAGATTATATAAGACTATCAACAAGACCGGATTACATAGACCATAGAATATTAAATAATCTTAAAGAACATTCTGTTGATATAATAGAGTTAGGAGTACAATCTCTTGATGATGAGGTTTTAATAAAATCTGGAAGAGGTCATAGTTCACAGGATGTAAAGAGCGCTTCTGAATTAATCAAAGAATATGGTTTTACTTTGGGCCATCAGGTTATGATTGGATTACCAGGTGATACCAAAGAAAAAGATATAATCACTGCTAAAAATAGCATATCAATGAGTCCTGACATATGCAGAATATACCCAGCTTTAGTGATAAAGAACACTCCTATGGAAACACTGTTACAAAGAGGAGAATACAAACCTTATGATTTAGAAGAAG
The DNA here is from genome assembly GCF_014836835.1 of Clostridium faecium. Taxonomy (GTDB): domain Bacteria; phylum Bacillota; class Clostridia; order Clostridiales; family Clostridiaceae; genus Clostridium_J; species Clostridium_J faecium. Next base: position 6,431 of record NZ_JACSQB010000187.1, read on the forward strand.
CTGTTGAAATTAGTAAAATAATATATGGTATGTATGTTAAACATGATATTAATGTTATAAGAATAGGACTTCAGCCTACAGAGGAAATAAATTATGAAAAAGAAATAGTTGAAGGGCCATTTCATCCTGCTTTTAGGGAGTTAGTAGAAGGGTCTATATACAAAGATTTAATAGTAGAATATTTTAAAAATCACAGTGGTATTGAAAGCATTTCTATAAATCCTAAAGATATATCTAAACTTTATGCTAATAAGAAAAAATATTTTAATGAAGCTTTAAAAATATTGGATTTTAAAAAGCTAAAAGTAAATCAAGATACATCAGTAAAAAGGGGAGATTTAAAATTTAATTTTAAAAATAATGAGGAAGAAATAACTTTAAAAGATTATTTAAAGAGAAAAGTTAATGTATAAAATTAAGTAGAAAAGATAAACACCATCTTAAACTCTTGATATTGCTAAATTTCAAAAATGAAGTTTTGTGAATCGAGAGTTTTTAAATTTTTTATATGATAATTGTCAATTATCTATTGTCCATTGTATAAGTTTTTGTTTGATATTTTAAAGTAAATAATATAAACTAAATTGTAGTAAAAGAAGGTGATTTTATGAATAAGAAAAAAAGAGAAAAGATGTCAAAAATATTAGCAGCATTGATTTCTATGCTTATGATATTAGGAATTTTAATGCCATTAATTATAGCAAATTAGGAGAGTGAATAGATGTTCTTAAAATCTATTGAAATTAGAGGTTTTAAGTCCTTTGCAGATAAAACAGAACTTGTTTTTAAAAAAGGGGTAACTGCTGTAGTAGGACCTAATGGAAGTGGGAAGAGTAATATATCAGATGCGGTAAGATGGGTTTTAGGAGAACAGAGTGTTAGAAATTTAAGAGGAGATAAAATGGAGGATGTAATTTTTGCAGGTACTCAATTTAGAAAACCTGTAGGACTTGCACAAGTTTCTCTTATTTTAGATAACTCTGATTCGGAACTAGATATTGAATACTCTGATGTAGTTATTTCAAGAAGACTTTATCGTTCTGGAGAAAGTGAATATTTAATAAATAATACTGTATGCAGGCTTAAAGATGTACAAGCTTTATTTATGGATACAGGTATAGGTAAAGAAGGATATTCTATAATAGGTCAAGGAAAAATAGATGCTATACTTAGTGGAAAGCCAGAGGAGAGAAGAAAACTTTTAGAAGAGGCTGCTGGAATTGTAAAATATAAAACCAGAAAAGAAGAAGCAGAAAGAAAGTTAGATAATACAGAGCAAAATTTAGTAAGAATAAATGATATATTAGATACCTATGAGGAGAGATTAGAACCACTTAGAATTGAAAGCGATAAAGCAAAAAGATTTCTGGAATTATCAAATGAATTAAAAAATGATGAAATTAATATTATAATTGACTTTATAGAAAAAACTGAAATTAAAATTTCTAGCTATAAAGCACAATGTGAAGCTATAAATAGAGAACTTCAAAAGAAATTAGATGAAAGAAGAGAAATAAAAGAGGAAATAGAATTAAAAGGCAATAGTTTAGAGGAATTTGAAAACAAAATATCTGAAGATAAACAAAAGTTTTATGATAATAAATCAAAACATCAACAGGTATTATCAGAAATTAAAATTTTAGAAGAGAGAATAGAATTAGTTAATAAATCTATGGA
>NZ_JACSQB010000150.1 GCF_014836835.1 Clostridium faecium
TAATATATCATTATTTTTTATTTGCATTTATGCTATTTAAGTTTCATATAATTGAACAATATGAATTTTGAATAAAAAATTCACGTGAATTTCATTTTTTATAATACTATCACATACTTTATTAATTGTCAAACAATTTTGTTCTATAATTGTTTATTCAAACTTATCAAAGTTAATAAAATTTTAAGACTTTTCTTACTATATTAACAATTTAATCCTTGTATTTTCACATAAATTGTGTTTAAAATTAAATTTTATTTACAACAATGAACTAATAATATTTACTTATAACTTTTCTAAAAATCTATCCCTTTGGTAATAACAAATAAAATTTATTTTTTCAAAACTATATAACTTTATATTTTAAAATTATATAATATATAGTAAAGAACTTTTAAGGAGTGATTTAATTGACTTATAACGTAGCTATTGTTGGAGCCACAGGTATGGTTGGAAGACAATTTATTAAAATTCTAGAAGAGAGAAGTTTTCCTATAAATACACTTTATCTCTTCGCATCTAGCCGCTCCGCTGGCTGTAGTATTAACTATAAAGGAAAAGAAATTATTGTTGAAGAATTGAAGGAAGAAAATATAAGTAATAAAAAAATACACTTTGCGCTTTTTTCTGCTGGTGGAAGCACCAGTTTAGAGTATGCAAAAATATTTGTTAAACATGGTTCTATTGTAATTGATAATAGTAGTGCCTTTAGAATGGATAAAAACGTGCCTTTAGTAGTACCAGAAGTTAATGGAGACGATATTAAAGAACATAATGGTATAATAGCAAATCCTAATTGTTCTACAATACAGGCTGTAGTGGCTTTAAAACCACTATATGATACTTATGGTATTAAGAGGATTATTTACTCTACCTATCAAGCAGTATCTGGAGCTGGGATGGGTGGATATGAGGATTTGCAAAATGGTGTTAAAGGTGAGTCACCTAAGAAATTTACCTCTCCAATTGCTTATAACGTAATTCCTCAAATTGATGTGTTCTTAGATAATGGTTACACTAAAGAAGAAATAAAAATGATTGATGAAAGCAAAAAAATACTTCATGATAATAATTTAAAAATAACAGCTACTACTGTTAGAGTTCCTGTTTATCATGGTCATAGTGAAAGCATCAATGTAGAGCTTGAAAAAGATTTTGATATAAAAGATATATTTGAGCTTTATAAAAACTCTAAAGGTATAGTACTAATGGATGACCCTTCTAATGAAGTTTATCCTATGCCAATAGATATAGCTGGAAAAGATGATGTATATGTTGGTAGAATAAGAAGAGATTTTAGCGTAGATAGAGGTTTAAATTTATGGGTTGTAGCCGATAACATAAGAAAAGGTGCTGCCCTTAATGCAATTCAAATTGCAGAAACCTTTATAAAAAAAGGTTTAATTTAAGATTCTAATAAAATAAATATTACCTTTTATTTTATGCCATTGTTATATCAATTTAACTATGTAAAAATATTAGTTGCATCTTTAATTAATAATTTTATTTTAGAAAGGAAGATATTATTATGAGTATTTTTAAAGGTTCAGGCGTAGCGATAGTTACTCCTTTTAATGAAAATGGTGTAGACTTTAATAAATTAAGAGAACTTATAGAATGGCAAATTGAAAATAAAACTGATGCCATAATAGTTTGTGGAACCACTGGTGAAGCTTCTACAATGTCAACAGAAGAAAAAAAAGAAACTATTAAATTTGTTATAGATGTAGTAAATAAGAGAATACCTGTTATAGCTGGTACTGGTACAAATAATACTGCAGCTTCTATTGAAATGAGTAAATATGCAGAAGAAATGGGAGCAGATGGACTATTAGTTATAAATCCCTATTATAATAAAACCAGCGCTAAAGGTCTTATAGCACATTTTAAAGCTATTGCCAACAGTGTAAAAACACCTATTATAGTCTATAACGTACCTGGCAGAACAGGAATGAATATTCCACCTGCTGCCCTAGCAGAACTATGTGAACTTGATAATATAGTTGCTGTAAAAGAAGCTGGTGGTGATATGAGCCAAATTATAAAAATAAAATCTTTATGTAAAGATAAACTAGATATATATTCAGGAAACGATGATCAAATTGTTCCTATAATGTCAATGGGAGGCTTAGGAGTTATTTCTGTACTTGCTAATATAATCCCTAGAGAAGTTCATGATATATGTGAAAATTATTTAAATGGTGATGTAAAAGCTGCCTTAGATTTACAGCTTAAAACTTTACCATTAGCTAATGCTCTTTTTGTAGAAACAAATCCTATTCCTGTTAAAACCGCACTTAATTTAATGGGTATGAAAGTAGGACATTTAAGATTGCCTCTTGTAGATATGGAAGAGAGAAATCTTAAAATTTTACAAAATGAATTGAAAGCTTATAACTTAATTAAATAGGAGGACTAGTATGGTAAAAATCCTTTTAGTCGGATGCAGTGGGAAAATGGGAAAAATCATATCTTCCACTGTTGAAAAATTTGATAATTTATCTATTGTAGCTGGAGTAGATAAATTTAAAGAAGAATCACTTAAGTATCCAATCTATGATAATATAAATAAATGCAATGAAGAAATAGACGTTATTCTAGACTTTTCAAGACCAGATACATTAGAACAAATTTCACAATTTGCAATTAATAAAAATAAACCAGTTGTATTTTGTACTACAGGATATACTGAAGAACAAAAAGCTTATATAAATTCTTTAAGCAATGATATTCCTGTGTTTTTCTCTGCTAATATGTCCCTAGGAATAAATATAATAAATAATATACTAAAAAATATAAGTAATATGCTCTATGATGACTTTGATATAGAAATTATAGAAAAACATCATAATCAAAAAGTAGATGCTCCTAGCGGAACTGCTCTTCTACTTGCAAATACCATCAAAAATTCCATAGATGATGAAACAAAATTTGTGTTTGGAAGAGAAGGAATAGCTAAAAGAGAAAAAAAAGAAATAGGTATTCATACCATTCGTGGTGGAAATATAGTTGGAGACCATGAGATAATATTTGCTGGTCAAGGTGAAGTGATAGAAATTAAACATTCTGCAATTTCTAGAGAAGTTTTTGCAGTAGGTGCATTAAGAGCTTGTGCCTTTCTTTACAATAAAGAAAAAGGCATGTATTCAATGAATGATGTAGTAAAATAGTAAAAAATAAAAGTGGTGATACAAGTCACCACTTTTATTTAATTTAGTTTAATTCTAAATTATCGATATTTAGTTATAAACTTTTCCATTCTATCTAAAGCTTCTTTAAGTTCATCTTTTTTATAGCAGTAGGATATTCTTATATATCCTTCTCCCCCTTCTCCAAAGGCTGATCCAGGTACTATTGCTACTTTTTCCTCTTTTAAAAGTTTAGTGCAAAACTCCTCACTGCTCATATTAAATTCTTTTATGGATGGGAATATGTAAAAAGCACCTTTAGGCATATGTACTTTAAGTCCCATATCTTTTAATCTACTATATACATAATCTTTTCTTTTTTCGAATTGGTCCTTCATGTAAACAACATCATCTAAAGAATTTTTTAATCCTTCTAAAGCAGCATATTGACTTACAGAAGTAGCTGAGGACACATTATACTGATGAACTTTAATTATATTTTTCATTATATATTCACTGGAAGCAACATATCCTACTCTCAGACCTGTCATAGAAAACATCTTTGAAAATCCGCTTACTAAAATTAGTTTATCTTTTATATCTTCATATTGGCATATAGAATAGTACTCATCATAGCAAAGTGAAGAATATATCTCATCAGATACAGCAACTATATTATTTTCTTTTATTATCTTATAAAATTCATCTCTTTCCTTTTTTGAAAGTATACTTCCCGTTGGATTATTTGGGTATGAAATCACCAAAACTTTTGGTTTTTCAGTTATTATTAATTCCCTTAATTTATCAAAATCTACTGAGAAATCTTCTTTTAAGGGATAATTAACAACTTGCCCTCCTAACATCTTAACTAAACTTTCATAAGCAGGATAGGCTATTTTAGGAATTAGCACTTTATCTCCATTATTTAATAGTGTGGTAAACACACACATTAGTCCTTCACTACCACCTACAGTAATACAAATTTCCTCTGCATTATAGTAAACTTGAAATTTTTTCAAGAAACTGCATATTTCTTCTCTAAGTTCTAATATTCCTGCATTAGAAGTATACACTGTTTTGTTTTCATTTATAGCTTTAATCACTCCATCTTTAATTGCTTTAGGTGCATAAAAATCTGGTTGACCTAATGTTAGTGATATAGCATCAGGTATTTTAGATACTTGATTAAAAAATTTTCTTATTCCAGATATCTCTATACTCTCCACATTTTTCGAGAATATATTATTCATATAATCAGTCCTTTTAACTTTAATATTTAAATTTTAAAACTCTATTCCTTTTCTAGCTGGTACCCCTTCATTAAAATAGTGCTTTATATCTCTCATCTCTGTAACAAGATTCGCTTTATTCATTATTCTTTCAGGTACATTCCTACCTGTCATAATAAGTTCCATATCTTTTGGCTTTTTATCCATAAGTTCTAATAATTGTTCTTCTGATACTAGTCCATTACCTAAAGTTCCCATAATTTCATCCATAATTAATATATCACATTCTTTGTTTTCCATAATTTTTAAACAAAACCTATAAGCCTCTTGCATTTCTTCTTTTAATTCAACCTTTTGCTCCTCATTTAATGTCCAAAAAAATCCTCTTGGCTTTCCAAATCTATATATATTAAAATATGGAGAAAGTTTTTTAGCGCTTTCTAATTCTCCAGTAGATCCACTTTTCAAAAATTGTACCATAGCCACTTTAAATTCATTTCCTACTGCTCTTGTTGCAAGTCCTACTGCAGCAGTTGTTTTTCCTTTTCCATTTCCTGTATATATTTGTATATATCCATCTTTTAGTTTTCCCATGGTATCACTCCTCTTATCTTTATGTTGATTTTATTATAACATTCACTATAAATTATACAAGTTATTAAAATTGCTTATATTTTCTTTAAAATGTCAATTTAAAACACAGAAATTATAAAATCTAATTTTAGCTTCACTTTCAAATCTCAATTGGTTAAGTGTTGCAAATATAATCCTAATATTATATTATTTAGTGTATGAACAAAAATTAGATATTTATATTTAAATAATAGTTAGAAAGGAGATTAATAATGAATTACAATTTAACAGATCCATATGAAATAGCTAGATACATTAAGGAATCTAAAAAATCTACACCTGTTAAAGCTTATATAAATGGTAATATTAAGGATTGCAATTTCAATGACATAGAGCATTATGGTGAAGGAAATTTCTACATATTATTTGGAAATTATGATGAAATACAAGATTTTCTAGAAAATAATAAAGAAAAAGTCAAAAATTATAGAATGGAAAATGATAGAAGAAATTCTGCAATTCCAATGCTAGATATAAAAAATATAGATGCTAGAATTGAACCTGGTGCTATTATAAGAGACATGGTTAGCATAGGCAAAAATGCAGTTATAATGATGGGGGCAGTTATAAATATAGGTGCTGAAATCGGTGAAGAAACTATGGTAGACATGAACGCAGTAGTTGGTGCTAGAGGAAAACTTGGAAAAAGAGTTCATCTAGGTGCTGGTGCTGTAGTAGCTGGAGTTTTAGAACCACCAAGTAAATCACCTTGTGAAATTGGTGATAATGTTCTAATAGGTGCAAATGCAGTTATATTAGAAGGTGTTAAAATAGGTGATAATTCTGTAGTTGCTGCTGGATCAATTGTCACTGAAAATGTGCCAGAGAATGTAGTAGTAGCAGGTTGTCCTGCAAAAATAATTAAAACTGTTGATTTGAAAACTAAAGATAAAACTGAATTATTAGATGACCTAAGAAAATAGATAAATAAAATGGTGGCCAAAAGCCACCATTTTAAAATTTAAACTGCATCATTTATATTGATATTTGATTCTATATCAGTATCAGGTTCTGTCTTTTTTTCTTCTAAGGCAGCCTCTGGATTTTCTATATTTTCCCCTTCACCTTCATCATTTACTTTTTCCATTTTAGATATTGAAACTTCGTAAGCTATTTTTTTAACAACCTCATTTTCAGAAATTCTTTTTTGATATTCTCTACTTTGCACTCTTCCCCAAATTCTTATGTTATCTCCTATTTCCAAACTTCTGCAAAATCTAGAATTTCTTCCCCATGCAATTGTAGGAATATAGTCAGATTTATTATATAATCTATTAACTGCTAAAAGCATGTCTGCAATCTCACGTCCAAAAGGAGTTGTTCTATATACTGGAGCTTTACATATATAGCCATCTAAATAAATTTGATTTGGATTTTTACTTTTTTCTTTTAATTCCTTAATATCTCTTGCAAATACTGTTAATATAAGTCTGTTTGCTCCGTCAACAAACTTATTGTATGACCTTAATTGTCCCTCAACTATAAGCTCACTACCTGCTCCAACATCCATACCTGTTATCAATCTTTCTGAAACAGTTATAGTTAAAATATCAGTAGCCTCACTTAATCTTGGTACTTCAAAATCAAAATTATAAAAGCCTTCACCATACATTTCATGGCTAAATTCCAATTCTGAAATAACTTTTCCCTCCAAGTAAATTTTGTTATTCAACATAGTATTGTCCATCGTAACCCCTCTTTCCCTTAGTTTTTTGTTCATTTTCATATATCATAATATATTCACTATGATAGTGAACTATAACCAATATTATGAAAATTCTTATAATTCTTCCGAAACAATTTTTAGTCCTAACACATGTTTCCATTATAATACAAATTATACATCTATGCAATGGATTATTTACTTTTTATCTGCTTTCCTTCAATATTTATATCATAATTATCTTTATATATAAGCTCAGAAACTGTAACAAATTTATATCCCTGTGAATTTAAAGTTTCTAGTATCCTCGGCAATGATTGCGGTGTATACTTTACATCTGTGTGAAATAATATTATAGAGCCTGGTTTTACATTTTTAATAACCCTTTCATATTCCACATCTGCTCCATGACTTTTCCAATCTATACTGTCCACATCCCATTGAATACACTTTCTTCCTGTGGATTCCACTGTTTCAATAGCTAAATCATTATAGGCTCCTTCTGGAAATCTAAATAAAGAGGTATTCTTCCCTGTAATATCTAAAATTTTAGCATCTGCAATTTCAATATCCTTTAGCATTCTCTCTTTTGAAATTACAGTCATATTAGGATGCTTATTAGTATGGTTTCCTATTTCATGACCTCTCTTATCTATTTCTTTAACTATATCTTTAAAATCATCTGCCCACAATCCTACAATGAAAAAAGTTGCTTTTGCATTATATTTATCAAGTATGTCCAATAATTCAATAGTATTGTTTTCTCCCCAAGTAGTATCAAAAGTTATAGCTACCTTTTTTTCTTTTGTATCTACACAATATATAGGCATTTTTTTATTTTTTGAAAAGACTGGTAAAGTTCCTTTTCCACTTATAGTCAAAGCCAATATGGATACTGACAATAATAGTATAACACTAAAAAATACTTTTTTATTTTTTTTTATAAAACTCATATTTCCCCCTAAAATAATATTTCTATTCCATAAATAATATTCATTTCATCATAGTTATATTACCGATTATCTATAGACCTATTACTGATAAATCTAACCTATATACTCATAAAATTACACTAATAAATTATTTTAGATTATGTTTATATAATTTAAAAATTACCATTGATCATGTACGATTTAAAAACAATTTACCTTCATATTTTTAATATATAAATAGAAGAATTCTTTTAAAGTAAAATATGATTAAAATAAAC
>NZ_JACSQB010000081.1 GCF_014836835.1 Clostridium faecium
ATATTTAACGATTATAATTATAATTAAAATATCAAAATTAAGCAACATTTTTTTCAATAAATTTTAAATTATTTTAAGTTTCTCAACATAATTACGACATTTTTCCTACTAATTTGATAAATTTTATACAATATCCTATCCACAGCTAATGTTGAATTTTTCAATGATATGGTGTATGATTAAATGGACTTTAAGCATATTTAAATGACCACAGTAATTATATAAAAAATTTAAATTGTTATTAATAAAAAAATATATAATATAAGATCTTAAGTGTTTATAAACACTTTTTTCTATCTTAAATATATAAATACAAACTATAAGGGGAGATTTTTATGACGGATATTTCTTATAAAAGAAGCGAAAACAAATTTATTAGTAAGACCTTTCTATATATGACTATGGGACTGGTTACAACTTTTATTGTTGCTTACTTAGTATCAATTAGTGAAGTTTTTATGAATTTAATATATTCTAATGGCTATTCACTTTTTGCAATATGCGCTATAGAAATTGGATTAGTTGTAATAATAAATAAGCAGTTAAAAAATATTTCTACTACTACAGCTTTTGCATTATTCTTGCTTTATTCAGCTGTTAATGGAATAACCTTTGCAACTATATTTGCTATTTATGATTTGAGTTCTATTATTACTGTATTTATCATAGCTGCTATAATGTTTTTCTGCTGTAGTATGATTGGGTTAACATCAAAAAAAGATTTATCTACTATGGGTAGAATTTGTATCATGGCACTTATAGGAATCATTGTAGCAAGTATTATGAACTTTTTTATAGGCTCAGCTAGTTTATACAATGGAATAAATTATATAGGATTATTCTTATTCTGTGGCCTAACAGCATATGATATGCAAAAAATTAAAGTTATACATCAAAGTTCCTATGAACTTAATAAAGCACATTTAAACAAATTTGCTGTAATTGCTGCATTAGAACTTTATCTTGATTTAATAAACTTATTTATTTATCTTTTAAGATTAATAGGAAAACGAAGATAATAAAAAGGAGTTCATTTAACTCCTTTTTCCAATTCACAATGAACAGTGTTCATCATATATTATGTCACTAATATTAAATTGTAGAAAAATAAAATAATTCATATAAAACCCATAACTAACCAACATACTGATTAGTTATGGGTTTTATATAAATTGAATTACAAATAATAAATAATCCTATCTAACACTATTCCGAAACATAATATAACTATAGCTATAAACATTATCACATTTTGAAACTTTATTACTTTAAATTCCTCTTTCCACTGTTTTTCATAGACTAATGGTCTTCTAGCATTTCGTTTTAACATAAAGCCAGAAAACAAAATTAATCCAAATGCACCTACAATAAATAGAGTTCTCCTAACAGTATTTAATATGCTTTTTATATCCAGTCCATTTATTAAAGTAGAAACTAAAGCAGATATTAATATTAACACTAAAGAAACTGCTATGCCTACGAAAATTGATTTAATTATATCTTTAAAACAATATATAAGCTTATTCATAATAAAACACTATCCTTATCCTTTGCATATAAAGTATGAAAATACATATTTTATATAATTAATATAGATGACATGCTACTAAATGACCTGGTGCAACTTCTTTAAGTTTTGGTGCTTCATTTCCGCATATTTCTTTTGCATATTTACACCTTTTTGCAAATTTACATCCCTGTGGAGGGTTGATTGGACTAGGCACGTCCCCTTCAAGCATAATTCTTTCCCTTGATCTTTCCACAAGAGGATCTGGTATTGGTATAGCCGATAATAATGCTTGAGTATATGGGTGAACTGGGTTTTTATATAACTCTTTACTAGCTGTAAATTCCACAACAGCTCCAAGATACATAACTGCAACTCTATTTGATATGTGCTTAACCATAGCTAAATCGTGAGCAATAAACAAATAGGTAAGTCCCATTTCTCTTTGTAATCTCTTTAAAAGATTTACAACTTGCGCTTGTATAGATACATCTAGGGCAGATATAGGTTCATCACACATTATAAATTTAGGTTCTACTGCTAATGCTCTTGCTATACCTATTCTTTGTCTTTGTCCTCCTGAAAATTCGTGAACAAATCTATTGGCATGTTCCTTATTAAGTCCAACTAAACTTAATAGCTCATTTACCCTTTCTGTTCTTTCATTAGAATTTGCTGCTAATCCATGTATATCTATACCTTCAGCTATTATATCTCCAACAGTCATTCTTGGATTTAAAGAAGCATAAGGATCTTGGAAAATTATTTGCACTTCTTTAGCAAAAAGCCTTTTTTCTTTTCCTGATAGCTTGTGTACATCTTTCCCTTTATAAATAACACTTCCATCAGTTTTATTATACATTCCTGTACAGGTTCTTCCACAGGTTGTTTTTCCACATCCAGACTCACCAACAAGACCTATAGTTTCTCCTTCATATATATCAAAACTTACATCATCTACTGCTTTTAAAACAGCGTTTTTACCTACTTTAAAATATTTCTTAAGGTTTTTAACCTCCATTATTAAATTATTTTTTGCTTCCACTGATAGACACCTCCGCTTTAAAACCATTCTCTACTTTAGGAGCCATTGGATGATAAATCCAACATGAAGCAGTATGTTCTTTTTCAAATTCTGTTAATGGTGGTTCTTCCCTTAAGCATATATTCATACAATATTTACACCTTGAAGCAAATCCACATCCTTTAGGAGGTTTAATTAAATCTGGTGGTGTACCCTGTATTGATACTAGCTCTTCATCATTTTCACTGTCAAGCCTTGGTACTGCTTTAAGTAATGCCCAAGTATAAGGATGCTTAGGATTATAGAATATTTCTTTATAGCTTCCTCTTTCCACTATTTTGCCAGCATACATAACAAATATCCTATCAACTAAATTTGCCACTACCCCAAGATCATGAGTAATTAATATAATAGACATTCCAAGTTTTTGTTGCAAACTTTTTAAAATATCTATTATTTGAGCTTGTATGGTAACATCTAGTGCTGTAGTTGGTTCATCTGCTATTAGTATGTTTGGACTACATGCAAGCGCCATGGCAATCATAGCCCTTTGTCTCATACCTCCAGAAAACTCATGGGGATATTGATTTATTCTCCTATCTGCATTAGGTATCCCTACTAACTCTAACATTTTTTTAGCTTCATTTAATGCTTCTGCCTTACTTAATTTTCTGTGAATCATTAAATTTTCAGCAATTTGTTTTCCTACTTTCATAGTTGGATTTAAAGCAGTCAATGCATCTTGGAAAATCATGCTGCATTCTTCTCCTCTAAAATCCTGCCATTGCTTTTTAGAGAATTTTAATATATTCTCACCTTTATAAAGAATTTCACTGCCTTCTTTTATTTCTCCTGGAGGGGATTGAATTAAACCCATTATAGATTTTGCTGTAACTGTTTTACCGCATCCTGACTCTCCAACTATTGCAACAGATTCTCCCTTATCTACATCAAATGACATACCTCTAACTGATTGAACTTCCCCAGCATAGGTGTGGTATGATACTCTTAAATTCTTAACTTCTAATTGTTTTTTCATAATTTCCCCTCCTATTATTGACGAAGTCTTGGATCAAGTGCATCTCTAAGTCCATCACCAAGTAAGTTAAAAGCAAGTACTGTAATACATAGTGCAAGTGATGGGAATAAGAGCTGTGTTGGATAAAATGCCATAACATCTCTTCCATAAGCTATAAGTGAACCCCAGCTTGTATTTGGAGGTTGAAGTCCTATACCAATGAAACTAAGACCAGCCTCTGCAAAAATATATGATGGTATACTAGATGCTATATCTAGTATTAATACTCCTATGGTATTAGGAATAAAGTGTTTTAGTATAATTCTCTTAGGAGAGGCTCCTAAGACCTGTGCTGCTAAAACATATTCACACTCTCTTAACTGCATTAGCTGCCCTCTTATAAGACGAGCTGTACCAGCCCATGAAGTAATAGTTAAAGCAATAGTTAATTGTACATAACCATTACCTAACACCATTGTCATAATAATTACTAATAATAGATTTGGAATACTTGTGATTACCTCTATGACTCTCATCATAACTTCATCAACCCATCCACCAAAATATGCCATTACACCACCATATATGGATCCTATAACTACCTGTATTATAGTTGCTGCAATACCTATAGCAATAGATATCCTGCCAGCAAACCAAACTCTTGCAAATAAATCTCTTCCCATTCTATCTGTACCAAACCAATGTTCTGCAGAAGGAGGCCTGTCTCCTATTTCGCTATTCATTTTTATAAATTCTTTTCCATTTATATATGGTCCTATTATAACCATAATTATTAAAAGTATTAGCACCACTAAAGATACCATTGCTACAGGATTTTTCTTAAGCCTTCTCCATGCATCTTGAAAGTAGCTTATATTAGGTCTGTTAATCACATCACTGTCTGCATTTTCACATCCAATTACTTTAAAATCATCAGCTCTAAATTCAGTCATACAGTTTACCTCCCTATCTCTTTCCACCAGAAATCCTAATTCTTGGATCTACCACAGTGTATAAAATATCTGTTATAAATATACATACAACATACATTGCTGTTATAATTATGGTATGTCCCATAACCATTGGTAAATCCTGAGCTTGTACTGCTGTTATATAGTAAAGTCCTAATCCTGGTATTGAAAATACTCTTTCAATAAAGAAGGCACCTGTTATACAAAATGCCAATGTCATAGGTAAATAGGTAACTAATGGTATAAATGAATTTCTAAGTATATGTCTTGTTACTACTTTTGTATTAGATAATCCTTTAGATCTAGCAGTTAATACATAATCTTGATTTATTACATCTAACATAGAAGTCTTTAAAAGTCTTGAGTAAGATGCAATATATCCAAAGCATCCTGAAAGTGTAGGTAAAACTGTATATTTCCATCCTCCAAACCAGGCATCCTTTCCCCTAGGCCAACCTATTATTGGAAACCATTTTAAATTTCCTGCAAATATTTTTTGAAGCCCTAAAGCAAAAATAAAACTTGGAACAGATATAAATAATATTGCCAAGGTAACTATGGTACGGTCAATCCATGTACCTCTATTCATTGCAGCAGCAATTCCTAGTATAATCCCTAAGCTAAGTCCTACTACAACCTCTTGTATACCAAGTCTTGCAGATGCAGGAAGTTTCTCCTTTATTATAGATTTAACAGTTTGTCCTGGAAAAACTATTGACTCTCCAAAATCTCCATGAAGTATTCCATTCATACATTTTATATACCTTTCACCAACAGGCTTATTATATCCATATTTTTCATACATTGCTTCTTTTACATTTTCTGGTAATCTTTGAACTTTTTGCATAAGCGGATCTCCAGGAATTGCTTCAAGCAAGAAGAACGTAGCTGTTGCTATTATAAATAATATCAGCAGCATCTCTAAAAATCTTCTAATGGTATAACGAGTCATAAATCCCCCTCCTTATTTAATTAATGCACAGGATTTTTAGACCCTGTGCATATATATTATTTACCTCTGCCTTCAGTATATGCCCATCTAAACTCATATTGTGGTCCAAATTTAGGAGTCATAAAGTCTTTAACATAATTATGCGTAAATCTTCTTTTATCCTCATTAAATAGTGGTTGTACTGCTGGATCTTCTTTTACTAATATTTCTTCAAGTCTTTTGAATTTTTCTAGTCTCTTATTTTGATCTAACTCTGTTAAAAGTTCTTTGTATATCTTATCGTATTCTGCGTTGCTATATTTTGTACTATTATTACCATTATTAGTTTCAAACATCTCAAAGAAATTTACTGGATCATCAAAATCTGCGCTCCATCCAGCAAATGTAACATCAAAATCTGAATCTTCTACGGCTTTTTTCCAAATTCCAAAGTCAGATGCAACTTCAATATTTACTTTTATACCTAAATTTTTTTCAAGTTGTTGTTGATACCATTCCTGTTCTTGTTTAGAAGCACTTGTAGTTCCACGAGCAAGATATTTAATTTGTATTTTACTTAAATCATCAGTATCTTTTCCTAGTTCTTTAAGTCCTTCTTTAAATAATGCTT
This sequence comes from Clostridium faecium, assembly GCF_014836835.1. GTDB lineage: Bacteria > Bacillota > Clostridia > Clostridiales > Clostridiaceae > Clostridium_J > Clostridium_J faecium. The sequence continues at coordinate 6,083 of NZ_JACSQB010000081.1, forward strand.
GTAATTTTTCAGGGTTATTTTTATATTCATCTGACATTTCTTTTAATGGTTCTGGAGCCTTTTCTCTATAGTTATCATCGCCTATATTTATAGCTCTTGGAACAAAACCATAAGCAGGAGTATATCTACCAGTAAGCTTTTCTACATACTCTTCTCTATCTATTGCTAATGATATTGCTTGCCTTATTTTGTTATTGCTCATTATTCCACTTGGTCCACCTTTTGTATTAAATTCAAAATACCAATTGCCTGGACTGTCTCCTATTTCTGCTTGGAATTCACCTTTTTCAGCCATTTCCATCCATTTTACAACATATTCTTGTGTAGAACCTGTAATATCTAATTCCTGAGCTTCAAATAATTGAGCTTGAGTTGAAAATTCTTCTATACGATTCATTTGAACTTTTTCTAAAAATACATTTTCTGCATCCCAATAAGCTTCATTTTTTTCCAAAACTAATGAGTTATCCTTAACATGATCTGTTACTTTAAAAGGTCCAGACCAAACTTGTTTTGTATAATCTGTATTCCAATTATCCCCACCTTTTTCAATGACATCAAGTCTAATTGGATAAAAAGCTGTATTAACTAATTTCTTTAAGAAATAAGGAGTTTCTTTTTCTAGTGTTAAAACTAAAGTATTGTCATCTTTAGCTTCAACTGCTACATCTTCCACCTTTCCTTTTCCTATATTATATGCTTCTGCACCTTTTATATCATATAAAAAACCTGCATAAGCAAAGGCTTTATCTTTTTCTAGAATTCTTCTATATGAATCTACAAAGTGTTGAGCAGTAAGCTTTACTCCATCACTCCAATTCATATCTCTCAACTTAAAAGTGTAGACAAGTCCATCATCAGAAATTTCCCAGCTTTCTGCTGCTGCCGGTTCTAATACATCATTTCCATCTACAACTTTTACTCTTACTAGTCCTTCCTGAGTTGCTGCAAGTATTGTACTAGAAGATGTGTCGTGACATTCATTAGGATCATATGTCTGAGCATCAAATAATACAGTTTTTAAATACTGCTCCTCATCTTTTTTACCTGCAGTTTCTTCTACTTCGGTCGTATTTTTAGGATCTGTTTTTTCCCCACTATCAGAGCCTTTACTACAACCAGAAAATGCTAGTACAGATCCTGCCATCACAATAGCTGTCAAAATACTAAGCCATTTTTTTGATTTCATTTTTTTACCCCCTCTTTAAAATAAAATATATTTGAAACTCTGAAAGATTTATTTTTTCTATCAGAGTTTAAAACAAAATTTTTAAGTTTTCGATAGTTAATAAATCTGGCAGTTTTATTAACCATTAAGTAATTTATTGCATTTGAATAACTTCTATTTTAAGTATAATAATTTCCAGTTTATATTTTATTATTTATCATAATGAATTTTTTATTAACCCCTAATATATTTTGTAATTTATTCAATTATATGTATTTATATGAGTATATATCCCTAAAAGTCATTAGATTGCTAATAAATCTATATATAAATCTGCATTAAAATATATTAAAAACTAATTGTAGTACCTATTATATATAAACTATCTTTTACTTTTGTTACAATATTAATAATATTTTGAACTTTAACACTATAATAC
>NZ_JACSQB010000024.1 GCF_014836835.1 Clostridium faecium
GGAGTAAATTATGAAGGATAAATTATGTAATAATAAAAAAATTATTATACTAATCATTAGTTTAATAGTTATTATTAGTACCATTATAGTTTTTAATAATATAAATAGCCTGAAGAAAGAAAAAATAGAAGCAGACAATTATTTTTATACATTAAAATATGATGAGGCAATAGATAAATACAAAGAAATAGGAAAAAAAGAAAATAAATCTCCATTATGGGACGCTAAAATAAGTGAACTATATCTATTAAAAAAAGATGTGGAAAATGCTAATAAATATATGGAAGAATCTAATAAGAAACAAGATAAAACAGGTGATGCCAGAACCATTATATTAAATAATAAATTTAATATGATTAAAAACAAATTAGTTGAAGGTAAAATAGAAAAAAAAGATTTTGAAGATGTTGAAAAATACGGAGAAGAGCTTTTAAATCAATATAAAGATAATAAACAAATTAATAAAACAATGTTTTTAATTTATATGGCAAATGGAAGCTATGATAAGGCAAAAACCATTGTGGAAAATTATCCTGTTTTAAATGAATCTGCTTATGATTTAGCAGAAAAAGCTAGAATGTATATGATTTTAAATGATACTGAAAAGGGATTAGCTACATTAAAAGCTGCTTATGATCTAGATAAAAATGAAATTAAAATATATGATGTTGTTTATGAAAGTTATGAAGAAAACAAAAAATTAATAGATAGCATTGTAAAATTAAGCGAAAACAATAAAGAAGAGTTATGTTATAAATTATGGCTTGCAAAAATTTATAGCATTGAAAATCCTAATAAGGGAAAGGAAATTATTAATGATGCTATAAATATAGTTAAAGATGATAAAGATTTTTTGATTGGAAATTTGTTAGAAATATCAATACTTGATAATAATAAAGAGTATGATAAATCAGAAGAAAAGATTAATGTATTATTAAAAAATCATCTTAAGGATTATAGAGTAAGCAGTGTAACTGCATGGCACTATTTTAGTAAAAAGAATTTTGATATGGCTCTAAAATATGCGGAAAAATCTTTAAAAGAAAACCCTTACTATATAGATAATTATGCTAACTTAATGCCAGATATATTAAGAGCTATAGGAGAACCAAGTTCTTCTGAACCATATTTCTATTATGCTATTTATAAAGAACCATATAACAGCAGCATATATATAAATAAAGCTACTTATGATTGGTATGCAAATAATGATAGCATTAGTGCTGTTAAAAATTTTAAAGTAGCACAAATATTAAAGCCAAATATGACAGAATTTAAATATCAAACTGCATTAATATACTTATCAAATCATAGCTATGAGGAAGCTATAAATATTTTAAAAACATGTATTAAGGAAAATGATAAATCCATTAAATATCATAGAACCTTGGGAACAGCATATTTGATTTCTAAAAAAACTAAAGAAGCTTTAAATGAAATTAAAATCTCTTATTCTCTTGATAAAAATGATATATTAACTTTAAATAATGCAGGATGTTATTACATAACTGTTGATGGTGATTTAGAGAGGGCTTTTGAAAATTTAGATGCAGCTTATAAAGGGTTAAAAGATAGTGATGATGAATATACTAAAGATACTATAAAAGAAAATTATAATAAAATAGTTGAGTTAAAAAATAAATATGTAAATGGAAAAGATAATGAAATTTTGCAAATACCTGATTTTGTAATGTTTTATTAAGTAAAACACCTTTGTCGTTACAAAGGTGTTTTTTGTTTAATAAATTTAAATATTGTAACTTATTTACAATATTTTTGGAGCTTAAACAGTTTATTTTATTAAAAAAGTAAAATCAATAAAAAATCAATAAAAATTAGTTATATTTATAAAAAAATAGAAAATGTGATATACTTTTTTAAAATATATGATATACTAATTATTATTAAAAGGTAAATAATCACTATAATGAATACTATACTGCAATAAAAACAAATAAATATTAGAAAAATAAAATTTTTATTGCATTTTTCAATCAATTATGTTTATATAAAATTATAGAAGCTTTATTTAATAATACTGATGTATTTACTAAGAATGTTTTCGGGGGTAATTAAGAATGAATTCTAATATTGTAGAAAATTTAAAAATCAAAACATCAAAGAATGTTTACAGAAACTTAAGTGTTGCAAATTTAGTTGAATTTGCAGTAAAAAGAGAAGAAGGAACTTTAGCAGAAAGTGGAGCATTAGTAGTTAAGACTGGAAAATATACAGGAAGATCTCCAAAAGACAGGTTTATTGTAAGACAAGATAGTGTTAAAGACTATATTAATTGGGGAGAAACTAATCTTCCAATTGAAGAGGATGTATTTAATAAACTTTACGATAAAGTAATAAATTATTTGTCAGATAAAGAGTTATTTGTAGTAGATGGATATGTAGGTGCATTAGAAGAATATAAAATGGATATCCGTGTTGTAAATGAATATGCATCAGAAGCGTTAATGGCAACACAGTTATTTAGAAGACCTACCGAGGAACAATTAAAAAAACATAATCCTCAATTTAGTGTAATTGTAGCACCTGGATTTAAAGCTAAAGGTAAAGAAGATGGAGTTAATTCAGAAGCTTTTGTTCTTATTAATTTTGATAAGAAGATAGTTTTAATTGGAGGAACTCAATATTCAGGAGAAATTAAAAAATCAATTTTCTCAATTATGAATTTTTTATTACCACTAAAAGGAGTTTTCCCAATGCATTGTTCAGCTAACATTGGGGAAAATGGCGATACAGCAGTATTCTTTGGATTATCAGGAACAGGAAAAACAACTTTATCTGCTGATCCAGATAGAAGGTTAATAGGTGATGATGAGCATGGATGGTGCGATAAAGGAGTATTTAACTTTGAAGGTGGCTGCTATGCTAAAACAATAAAGCTTGATAAAGAAAAAGAGGCTCAAATATATAATGCATTAAAATTTGGATCATTACTTGAAAACGTAGTATTAGATGAAAACAAGAGACCAAATTTTGATGATGATAGTTTAACTGAAAATACAAGAGGTGCATACCCAGTAGAATATATAGATAATGCAGATTTAAGTGGATTTGGACAACACCCAAATACAGTAATATTTTTAACAGCAGATGCTTTTGGTGTAATACCGCCAATATCCAAATTATCTAAGGAAGCAGCTATGTATCATTTTATGTCTGGATATACAAGCAAACTTGCAGGAACTGAAAGAGGTATAACTTCTCCAAGAGCAACTTTCTCAGCTTGTTTTGGAGAACCATTTATGCTTATGAACCCTTCAGTATACGCTAAGTTGTTAGGTGAAAAAATAACAGAACATAATACAGAAGTTTATCTTGTAAATACAGGATGGTCCGGCGGAGAGTATGGTGTAGGTAAAAGAATGAATTTAACTTACACTAGAGCAATGGTAAAGGCTGCATTAAGCGGTCAATTAAAAAATGCTGATTTTGAAGAACATGAAATATTTAAAGTTCTAGTACCAAAAGAGGTACCAAATGTACCAAGTGAAATATTAAACCCAAGAAATACATGGACTAATAAAGAAGAGTATGATGCTAAAGCAAAAGAGCTAGCAAAAAAATTCAATGAAAACTTTAAAAAGTTCAAAGAGGTAAGTGAAGATATTAAAAATGCAGGTCCAGTGGCATTATAAATAGTAATATAAAAGGAAAGTGTATGTGCACTTTCCTTTTTACTTGTTTAAATATTAATATTAAAAAATTTATGTTAATTACTTCAATATATTGAAAAAGTAGATTATAATGGTATATGTCAAAAAAATAATGATTAGGGGTAGAGAAAATGAAAAGACGTAATGGAATAAAAAAAATTGTAGTTGGATTACTAGTAGTTGGAGGATTTTCAGCAGCTATATTTTTTAAGAATAATTTAGAATTAAATAAATATAATCATAAATATAGAGTTGAAGTTGTAAATTATGATAACTTTTATGAGGGAGATAATATTAAATTTTATTATTTAGATGGGGAAAATGATTACCAACAAAGATTAAAGAGCAATTATAAATACGATAAAATAGTTGCTAAAGGAGTAACTGAAATAGATAAGGCTTTTGAAATGATTAAGTGGATAAATAGCAAGGCGGAGTTTAACAAAGAGGCTATTGAAGTTGGAAAAAATACAGAGGAAATAATGAAAAAGCTTCAAACTAATAAGACATTATCTGATGATAATTATGCAACACTTTTAGAAGAAGGATTATCAACAATTAATATAAACATAAGAAAAGGAAAACTCTTTGCAAGCAATAATACAAAGGTTAAACCTAGGCAAAATTATAAAGTAGTTGAGGTATGGAGCAAAGTTCACGGCAAATGGGTAATGATAGATGGTGGTAATGGATGCTATATGGTGGACAAGGGTATACCACTAAGTGCTGTTGAAATAATTGAAAAAGGTATTGAAAATGTTGATATTGTAGGATTAGACAGTGAAAAAGCTATCAAAAAATATAAAAAGAATATGGGTAAATATTTTAATAGTTACACGATAGAAATAGACAATAATAAATTTGATGAAATTAAAAGTAATTCTTTTGTTACTTATGTGAAAAATAAAGAGGATGTTCAATTAGAAAATCAAGAAGGATATATTGGACCTACTATATTTGTAAATAAAAAAGATGTGTTTAACATAAATCCAGAAATAGTATACCATGATAAAAAAGATGATAGTATTCCAACAATTATATTATCTAAAAGAGATGTAAAAGACGATACAGAAGAATTTACAGGGTTTACTGTAGGAGTATTTAAAAATAGTATTATGCTGGATAATTATTATGTAAGCATTGATGGAGGAAATTTTACAAAAGTAAATACTTATTATGATTTGGCAATAAAAAAGGGAGAAAATTCTATTAGAATATCTGAGGATGGGAAAACTCCAGTTAGAGAAATAGTAATTAGAAAAAATAATTAATTAAATTTTGATTTGATATTTTCACTGATATAGTTAGGCATTTAATATAAAAGTTATCATAATAAAACATGCTCTCAAATAAATTTGAAAGAGTGATGATTTATGAATTTGATATTGATATTAAAAGCAATTGTAATTGCTATTGTAGAAGGAATAACAGAATTTATTCCAATATCATCAACAGGTCATATGATTATTGTTGGAGATTTAATAAATTTTAAAGGCAGTTTTGCTAATCTTTTCGAAGTGGTTATACAATTAGGTGCAATACTTGCTATTTTGGTTTTGTATTGGGATAAAATATTTTCATCTATAAAAGGGTTTTTTACAGGAAAGTCTTGGGGAATAAAGTTTTGGACTAATATATTTGTAGCCTGTATACCAATAGGAATACTTGGTTTTGTTTTTGAAGATTTAATAGATAAGTATTTATTCAATTCTTTAACTGTTGCTATAGGGCTAATTATAGGCGGAATACTTCTGTTAATTGCAGAAAGCAAATTTAAGAAATCTTTAAATACTATAGACGTGGATAATATAACTACGAAACAAGCGTTAAAAGTAGGAATATTTCAATGCTTAGCATTATGGCCTGGAATGTCAAGGGCTTCATCTACTATTATTGGTGGATGGGTAAGTGGAATTTCTACAGTAGCAGCTACTGAATTTTCTTTTTTCTTAGCTATACCAGCAATGATAGGAGCTTCTGGAGTAAAATTAATTAAATATGGCGGAAATCTTTTAGTGGGGGAAATAATTACATTGGCTATTGGATTTATAGTTGCTTTTATAGTAGCTTTAATAGTAGTAGACAAATTCATAAATTATTTGAAGAAAAAACCTATGAAAGTATTTGCTGTATATAGAATTATAGTTGGGTTGGTTCTATTTTTATTATTATATATGAATATAATTTCAATGTAGTAAAAACACATTTTAAATTATATAAAAACCCTATACAATTAATATTTATCAATTGTATAGGGTTTTTTGTTGAAATGTATTAAGGTTAGAAATAAGACAACTTACCAATTTAAGAGAGGAAGATTTAAAACTATAAGATAATTTTATTAATAACAACTGCATTATATTCAAAATATAAGATAAATTCAGAAAATAAACTCAATTAGTTGACATCAGAATATATAGAATATTATAATAAATATGAATTTATGTAGTGTCTGAATTATGTGGTGCTTGGAGGGAACATATGAAAGAGATTAAACGTTATTTAGATAATAGGGATGGAGTTTATAGTTTTTATTTTGAAGATTTAAAAAGCGGTTACACTTATGGATTAAATGAAAATTTGCAAATGCCAGCGGCAGGATGTATAAAAGTGCCGATAGCAATGACATTGATGAAAGAAATTGAAAATAATAGACTTAATATTGATGATAAAGTTTCCATAACTAAAGATGATATGGTTAGCGGAAAATATAGTATAATTCATGAGTTTTCAGAAAAAGACTATACAATTAAAGAACTGCTGATAGCTATGTTAATACAAAGTGATAATACAGCAGGTTGTAAAATAATAAATTTATTAGGAATGGATAGAATAAATGAATTAATAAAAGACATGAAACTTTATTCTACAGAGGTTAAAAAATATCCATCAGAAAATAGAGTAGATGATGATAAAGAAAATATTACTACTAGCCGTGATCTTTCAAAATGTTTTAAGATTTTGTCAAACAAAAGTTATTTAAATGAAGAACATAGTAATTTCATAATAGAAATATTAAAGAAGAATCAAGTAAATACAGGAATACCATTTTATTTACCACAGGAACTACAATCAGTTACAGCTAATAAAATAGGAACCTTAAAATGTATAGAAAATGACACTGCATTATTAAATTTACCAAAAGGAAATTTTGTTTTTACAGTTATGTCTAATAATTTACCTAGCAATGTTTATGGGTTAACTACTATATCAAGAATAGGTAAGATGATGTTTGATATGGTTGATAAAGATTGGAATTAAATCAATAAAAATAGTATGAGAAATTTTTCTTATACTATTTTTATTATATATTGAAAACCAGCTGCTATGTAGGTAAATTCTGATAAAGTTAAATGCTAATAAATTAAAAACACTTATTAATATGTTGCTTTTTGAAGGGATATTTAAGATAAAGTTATTATATTAAATAAAAGACTACAACTTTCTAATGTAGAAGTAATGAGCATATATTCTGAAGACGAAAAAATAAAATAGAATATTAAAATGATAACAACTTTATCTGGTGTATCAATATGAGAAATATGAAGAAATAGAAAGAAATAAAGAAAAAAATCAATTTATTTGACGATGAACATAGTAATATTTTAACAAAGGCGTATGTTTATTTGATAGAATAGTCCTTGTCGTTGAGAAACGCATCAATAACTCTAGCGATAAATTAAAACTTCTTAAATACAGTAAAAAATTATTAATAAAACTGTTGACAAGAAGTTAGAATGTTGATAGAATAGTAAAAGTCGTCAGGGAATGACGGCAAAAATTACTAAAAAACTTGGTCTTTGAAAATTAAACAGAGAAATAGGTAAAACCAGTTAATTCATTGAGTTTCGAAAGAAACTTA
>NZ_JACSQB010000104.1 GCF_014836835.1 Clostridium faecium
TATTAAGTTTCTTTCGAAACTCAATGAATTAACTGGTTTTACCTATTTCTCTGTTTAATTTTCAAAGACCAAGTTTTAATTTATTTGGTCTATTCTCAGACCGCTTAATCATCTTATCATCAGCATTTTGTTTTGTCAACAACTTTTTAAAAAAAGTTTTAAACTTAACTTAACACTTGATTTCTTAAGCATCGCATGCACCGTAGTGCCGACGACTTATTCATAATAACATGTTATAAGTCATACAAATATAATTATTTGCATTTTGTATAGAAATTATCCCATAAAATCTTAAAATTTCTCAAAAAATCTTTAAATTTCTTATATTGATACACCAGGTAATGTTTTAGGCTAATCTAATAATATTTTCTTTAAATTCAATCTAAGATAAGTGTCATTTTATTAATTAAATCCTAATTTACCTTTTAAAAAGATATCAATAAACACTTATAAGTTTATAACTTTATTTCTACTTATTAATTAATTATAAAATAACCAGAAGTTCAGTAAACTCTTGGTTATTTTATGTTCATGCAAAATAAAAGGTTTATAAATTACAATGATTTTATTTCCATAAATTTAACTTAATATGGCTATAACTATAGTATATGTCATTAATATCTTAATCAAAGTTCTTGCAACTGTTAGCGTATGTCTAGTAATTATAGATAAACTTATAAAAATTGTTGTAAACATAAGTAGAAACTCTCTATTATTTGTTAATAAATTTTGAAATAACACCAATATATCTATAAAACAACCTCCTTCTTCCTAGTTTTTATATATTATATAACTATATGAATTAGTAAATAAGCAAAAATGCATTCTATATTGTTTTATATAAAGTAAAATGCCATAAACTCCAAACAGAGCCTATGGCTTAATCTATTCTTTATTCTCTATTATATATTCCAAACTTTTTTGAAGATATTATATCCATCTAATCCTATAAGCTCTAAGTCACATGCTTACATACATATGCTTCTCTATCCTCTTTAATTTAGCCTTAATTGCAAATTTATCTCTTGATTTCAGCTTAGACATATAAAATAAACTAACATCTATAATTTGTTAGTTTATTTTACACCTCATAATGGAATATTATATAAACCAGTCTAGCTTAATGACTTTTTATTTTTTAAGATACCTTAACTTAAACCATTTTTATTTATTCATATAGATACCTATATTTGCATCTTTATCAATTATGCCTTCAATAATAGGTTTCTTGCTAGTCATTATAGTTGTAATTCCTGGCCCATGACCAGTTTTTACACAGTCACTATGAATTACAACGCCAATACTTACAGCTCCTTTTACAAATCCTCTTCCGTAGCTGTTATCACAATCTTCTAGCAACACTAAGTCTCCAAACTTTAACCTGTCTAGTCCTAATCTCTTTATTTCTTCTTCATCAGCAGTCATTATATCGTAATCACCTGTATATGCACTTGGTGAACCAATTCCTGAACCCATAAGATATGGAGGCACTTTAGCAACCACTGGAACTTGTAACTTTCCATCCTTCTCTATGATTCCCAACTTTTCAAATAAGTCTGGATCTATGCTCATAAGTTTTATATCTTCAAAGTCTTCTAATTTTAAACCTTGGCCATATGCTTTAATTAATATCTTATCATCTATTGCTAAATTCTCTAAGTCCTCTTCTTCAAAGCAAATCATAACGTGTTCTATTCCCCCATGCATACCAGTTACATAACCTTTTGCACCTTTGCCATCCCCTGAAACAACCTTTGCTTCATTTCCTATACATGCAAATGTCATTAATGCTGCATTTTCTGTACTGTTCTCATTTCTTATTGATACTCCAGGCTCAACATGATCACCTGACCATCCAAAGGCTGAATCTCCAATTCTTACATTGTAAGAAATACCTCCTGTAGCAGGCAATATCATAGGTACCCCCTCATGAGTTATCCTATAATTTCCTCCTAGTGGATGATGTATTTTACCTTGAACTGACCACTTAACAACTTTATCTTTATTTGTTTTCAACATATAATTTCCCCCTTATTTTATATATATGGATAAATAAACTACTCTAAAGTAAAATGTATATCCGAATGTAAGTTAACAGTTTAATGTATTAATTAACAATCTAAAAATTTATAATTATGGTTGAAATTAGTCCTATCAAACTAATTTTTTAACACCCCTGTAGAACAGCGCAAAGCCCTTTAGGGTTACCCTAGGCTTCAGTATGGTTGAAAATAATACTAATAAATTTAAATAATATTTTTACTAGCAATATAATTGTTAGTTTCTTTGTAGGGGTGAACAGTGTTCGCCAGTTATTGTTTTAATATGTAGCATCATCAAATTCTGTAGCCATAATTATATGGATAATAGGTTAGGTTTTGTGGAGAACGCTGTTCTCCGCTACAGTTAATTAATTTTAAACTTATTATTTAATACTAAGAAATATTTATAATTTTTTAATATTAATTCAAATCTATAATTTTGGTATAAACCCCAGAGGTGAAAAATTCATAATTATCAATCTTCAATTCTCAATTATATAAGTCATACATTTAAATAATTAATAAAATAATTACTTAAATGTATAAATTAAATTTAAAAGTATTATATATATTTTTTATAGATATTTATTAAAACATTGTACTAAAGACTTTTCAGTATTATATCCTAAATCTCTAAGTGCTTTTTCTAAGATATTTAATACATATACTAATCGTTCTTCTCTAGCATTTTCCCCCATATGAGCTATTCTAATAATTTTGCCTTTTACAAATCCAAAAGAAGCTGACATTAATACATTGTATTTTTTGTACATGTGAGATACTAACTCATCAGCATCTATTCCTTCTGGAAGCACTACTGCTGTTACTGTATTAGATTGTCCTTTTCTTATAAACAATTTTAGTCCAAATTCTTTAACTGCATTTCTAACTGCATTAGCATATTTTTCATGCCTTTTTATAACATTATCTATTCCTTCTTCTATTACATTATCAACTGCCACTCTAAGTCCCATAATATCACTTATAGGCATTGTGTAAGGGAACCACTTTTTCTCATAATAATCTTTCCATATTGTTAAATTACAATAAAATCCTATAATTGGAGCTTTTCTATTTTCCATAGTTTTATAAGCATCTTCACTAATTGACAACATTGTTAATCCAGGTGGCACTGAAAATACTTTTTGAGAGCCACCTAATACAATATCTATTTTCCAATCATCTACTTTTAAAGGCTCACCTACCATAGCAGCAACGCTGTCTACCACAGTAATTATCCCATATTCTTTTAACAATGGGCATATTTTACTTACATCATTTATAACTCCTGAAGGAGTATCACAATGTACTACAGTAGCATATTTAAAATTATTATCATTGTCTAAAAACTTTCTTAAAGCTTCTACATCTATTTCTTCCTGCCTATCTACACTATAATATACTGGCTCTCCTCCATACATTTTAACAAAGTCACCAAAACCTTCTCCAAAAACTCCATTCTCTAATATAAGTACTCTATCATTTGGTTCTGTTAATGATGCACAAGCAGCTTCAAGTCCTAATATGCCTTCACCGCTTAATATATAAACATCATTATTAGTTCCAATTACTTGTCCTATTTTTTCACAGGTTTCTTTATAAAAATCATAAAAGTTTATATCCAAATCTGGATTTGTAGCCTCCATAGCTCTAGCTAAACGAACATTCTCTCTAACCTCTGTTGGACCTGGTGTAAATACATAAGGTTTATTCATATTAACACTCCTTTCCGTATACTTCTTCTATGAAGCAATTTTTATAATTATCTTTTAATATTATACTCCTTTTATAACATAGCGTTGTTTTATTACATATTTTAATTTAATTATAAATAGAAAAGAGCTTTTACGCTCTTTGGTTTCATAAAAAGTACACCTTAATATATCTAAAACATTTTTTTCACATCTTCTAGTATATTAAAATTAGTCAAATCATAGTGAAGAGGTGTTATTGTTGTATATCCTCTTTTAATATTATAAACATCTGTTTCTTCAGTATCACTATCTTCTAATGCTCCCTTTATCTTTATACTCCTTGTGCCATCTTCATTTAATTTTTCTATAAAAATATTTTTATAATTTCTCTCTCCAATTCTACATACTTTTATTTCATTTTTAATATTTTCATCTATATGTGGTATATTTACATTAAGTACTATATCATTTTTAAATTCTTTAGCTTTTTCAGCTATATCTATAGCTATTTTAGCAGCTAAATTATAACTTTTATCCTTTCCATCACAAGAAATTGCTACTGAAGGCACTTTTAATATTGCTGCTTCAATAGCTGCAGACACAGTTCCAGAATAAATTACATCTGTTCCTAAGTTGTATCCTTCATTTGTTCCTGAAATCACCAAATCTACTTTATCTTCAACTAATTTCATAAGACCTACTCGTGTACAATCTGCTGGGGTTCCACTTACACTAAAAGCCTTAGACTTTATTCCTTCTATTTTTTCTTCTTTAATTATAAGCGGAGTTGATATTGTAATTGAATGACTACTTGCACTCCTTTGAGTATTAGGGGCTACAATTATTACCTCATGGTACTTCTCAAGTTCTCTAGCTAAAACTTGTATTCCCTTTGCAAATATTCCATCATCGTTTGTCAATAATATTCTCATATAATCCTCCTTGATAAATTACTTTAAAATTTAATACCTGTATGAATATAGCTTAAAATTCTCAATTATATAAATATAAACTAAGCCAACTTATTAATACAAATTCTTAAGCATACAGATCATATTTAGAGATGGTATATCTATATATATCATACCATTAAATTTTATTTTTAATATTTTATTTTCATACCAAAATGTAAAAGTGTCCTAGAAACCAATTCAACAATTGATTTCTAGGACACTTTCTCTCATCGTTCATAGCAATTTTCTTCAATTTAAATTAAAAATTGAATAATAACACTCAATAATATAAAATTTTATTATTTATCTTAATAGCGAAAATGTCTTAGATAAATTTTGCAACATAATTCACTAAATCTACTGTTCTACAAGAATAACCCCATTCATTATCATACCAAGAAACAACTTTAATCATATCATCTTCTACAATCATAGTAGATAGTGCATCGATTATTGATGATCTTGGGTCTTGTTTATAATCTACTGATACTAATGGCTCTTCAGAATATCCTAATATTCCTTTCATACTGCCTTCTGAAGCCTCTTTGAATGCTGCATTTACTTCTTCTACAGTAACTTTTGTTTTTAATTCACATACTAAATCTGTTAGTGATACTGTAGGTGTAGGAACTCTTACTGCAAAACCATTTAATTTTCCTTCTAATTCTGGAAGAACTTTAGCAACTGCTTTAGCAGCTCCTGTAGTTGTTGGAATTATAGATTCACATGCTGCTCTCGCTCTTCTTAAATCTTTATGTGTTTTATCTAATATTCTTTGATCATTTGTATATGAATGTATTGTAGTCATTAGTCCTCTAACTATACCAAATTTATCATTTAATACCTTTGCAAAAGGTGCTAAACAGTTAGTTGTGCAAGAAGCATTTGAAATTATATGATGTTTTTCTGCATCATAATCATTTTCATTAACACCCATAACGATTGTTATATCTTCGTCTTTACCTGGTGCTGTTATTATAACTTTTTTAGCGCCTGCTTCTATATGCTTCATAGCACCGTCTCTACTTTTAAATATACCTGTAGATTCAATAACTATATCTACTCCTAAGTCTTTCCATGGTAAATTAGCTGGATCGTTTTCTCTAAATATTTTAACTTCTTTTCCGTTGACTATTATTTTATCTTCACCATCAGTTTCAACAGTTCCATTGAATCTGCCATAACAAGAATCATACTTAAATAGATGTGCTAATGTTTCACTATCCGCTCTAGCATTTATGGCAACTATTTCAACACCGTCCATTAGATCCTCTTGAGCAATTCTTAAAACAGCCCTTCCTATTCTTCCAAAACCATTCATGGCAACTTTTACAGTCATTACTTAGTCCCCCTATAAATTATAAAGTTATCATATATTTTAAAAATTCTTAATACTATTATATTTAATAATTCATTATGTGTTATACTTTTTTCGTTTTTTTTCAATATGTATTTATATGTGCTATACTATTTATAACATATTGATAGATATATGTCAATATATTTAGCTAAATATGATATTCTATTATCTTATTTAATTTTATAGTTATTTAAATTTCTATTTATTAGTATGGATTTATAATATTATAAATAAATGTTAATGTAATAGAGAAAGGCCTTAGGAAGCATGCTAAATTAGCAGTAAAAATAGGGGTAAACATTCAAAAGAATCAAGTTTCATTTGTTAGAATAATTTCTAAAGCAGCATGAAGAGTACACTATATAAGTAGTTATAGATTGGAAAAATGAAATTTCCCCAAAAATAAAATATACATATGCTAATGATAAAGTATTAAGTGGAATATCCTATAACTTATTCATAAAAGCTGAAGATAAAATTAAAATGACAGGGAAGGAATATTTCCTCCGATATCCACTCTATTGTTCCTGCTGAATAAACAAAATCAAATTGATGATGTTCAAAATTACATGTTTCAAAATCAGCATTTACAATTTGAAAATTATCATATGAAATAAATTTATTCTTTGTATATTCTGCAAGATTTTCTCCAAGTTCAATAGCTAAATACGAACAACCTATTTTCAATATCAGTTCAGTAGCCTGACCTGTTCCAGGGCCAATTTCAAGTGCTGTTTTGGCAGAATCAAGTTTTGAGTATTTTATAACATCAGTAAAAAGCTCATCACAATAACGAGTTCTCCACTTGTCAAATTCTTCAGGAATACTGTCAAAAATCTTTCTAAAATCCATAATGATACCTCTCTTCAATATAAATAATAACTATTTAGAACTTATTTACTATAATGTATTATAATACATATCACTTCATTAGTTATTTATCTTGAACAAGTTTCCCTAAAAGAATAATTTTATATAATAAAAAAAAGCAATCCTCTTGGATTGCTTTTATGGTGGAGATAAAGAGATTCGAACTCTTGACCCCCTGCGTGCAAGGCAGGTGCTCTCCCAACTGAGCTATACCCCCAAATATGGTGGACCTTCAGGGACTCGAACCCCGGACCTACCGGTTATGAGCCGGTTGCTCTAACCAACTGAGCTAAAGATCCATATTGTTAACTAAGAAAACTTAGTTAACACTACCTGGCAACAACCTACCCTCCCACACAGTCTCCCATGCAGTA
>NZ_JACSQB010000013.1 GCF_014836835.1 Clostridium faecium
ACTTGAACTAAGGATTTAATCTTTGATAATTTTACTATTTTGTTGCTAATTAAAACACTTTTATTTTTATATTTAATATTTATTATGTTATGATTTTTTTCTTTTATATAGTTTATCTCAGGGTAAAAAGAATAGTTGCTGATAATAGTTATCAAAAGAAATACTATAGGCACATACAGAGAATTTTTATATTTTTTCTTATAAAATATGTATGAATAATATAAGATAAGTATAAATAGTGCCTGCATATAAGTAATTTTTATAACATCTGACATATTATCTAAAAATATACACTCTGCAGTATTTATTATAAATAATAATGAAGTTAATACATAGTTAATCAATTCAAATAAAAACTTAACATTTAATGATAATAAAGATATATTTCCTATTATAATTAGAAGACTATAAAAAGGTATCAATATTAAATTGCTTAGAATACCATTAAAACTTATAGTATTCATGTTTAAAGCTAAATATGGGAATGTAAATACCATAGCTGATAAAGTCATAGATATAGAGTCTCTAATAAGGTTTGGCAAAAAATTTAGTTTATCTTTAATATATTTATAGGTAGTTGTTATTCCTATTACTGATAAAAAAGAAAGCATAAATCCCATATCTAAAATATAATAAGGTTTTAAAAGTAAAAGTATCATAGCTGCAAAAGATATGCTAGATAGAGTATCATAATTTCTTTGTACCACTTTAGACATTACTAAAATTAAAATCATAATAAAAGCTCTCACTGTTGAAGCACTCATTCCAGTTATTATTACATAAATAAAGGTCATTATAAGTGCTATTTTGTAACCAAAAATTTTCTGCAGTATCCCGTAAACAGCTGCAATATGAAATCCAGAAAGGCTAATAATATGTGATATTCCTAACGTGTTCATCTTTCCTTTTTTATCATAGGAAAGATAATCTTTATCACCTAAGCAAAGTGCCATTATTAAAGCAGAATTTTCTTCTCCTTGATAAACCAATAATTTTTTAAATGTATTTCTTTTATATTCCTCAATTTTAGATATAATATCTTTTTCTATTTTAAAGGATTCAACATTGTAAATTCCAATCATGCCTTTATCATACATAGGTTTCTTTTTATAACTGCCGTTGCATATCAATATATCTCCCTTATTCACATTATTCAATTTCCCTGTCATAAAAACCTTTCTATTATGAATGGTCCCTACAACTTTATTGTGATTTACTTCAATTACTCTTAAAGTTTCATTTGCTTTCAAATTAAAATTAAAATATATAAAATAACTGATTATGCCAGCTATTAAAAACCCACATACTAAAATAAAATATTTTTTATTTACAGTTCTATAAATTATTATTAAAAATAATCCAATTAATATAAAAGATAAATATATTGAATTTAATAATAAATAACATATTAAACATCCTAAAAATAAAGAAAAGCTATAATACACTAATGGTCTATCCATACTCTCCCTCTTTAACAAATTATTTATTTCAAGCTTTGACCAATATATAACAGCTTATACAAGTTTAGATTTTTACACATATTAAAAGGAATACCAATAAGTTTATTAGTATTCCTTAAATATATTTAAAAATTTTTAACTTTAAATAACTCTACTAATGTTTTCATGCTATTAGTCATATTAGAAAGTTCTTCAGCTAATGCTGATATCTCTTGAGTAGATGCACTTACTTCTTGTGAGGTAGCAGCAATTTCTTCTGAAGAAGCAGATACTTCTTCTGCTACTGATGAAGTAGATTCTACTTTATGAATTATATCATCTTTTCTATGATTGATATCAATTGCTATCTTAGTTGTTTCTTCAATTTTAGGAGTCATTTCATTTACAGCATTTGTTATTTCTGTAAATGACTCTATTGCTGTTGTTATATTATTTTTTTGAGCTAGTAATTGATTGCTTACCATATCAGTAGTTTCAACCATATTTTCAGTATCTTGAGATATAGTATTTATTAAATTAACTATATTTTCTGTTGAATTCTTACTTTGTTCTGCTAGTTTTCTTATTTCATCTGCAACTACTGAGAATCCTTTTCCTGCTTCCCCTGCTCTAGCTGCTTCTATTGCTGCATTAAGTGCCAATAAATTTGTTTGATCTGAAATTCCTTTGATTAAAGTAGTTATTTCATTTATCTTATTTATATTGCCTTCAACATTTTGTATTTTTTCTACCAACACACCAAAGGAGCTTGTAACTGTATCTACAGAATTTATAATATTATTCATATCTTTATTGCTGTCATTAGCCTTTAAATGAATTTCTGATGTGCTATCCTCAATAATTTTTACTGATTTTATTACCTTATCAAGCTGAACATTAAATTCATTTAATATAGATACCATGTACACCAAATCTCCTGATTGAGTTTCCATTCCCTTTGCTACATCCTGTATTGAATTTGCTACATTATCAATAGAACTTGACATTTCCACTGATAAACTTGATAAACTTTCTGTATTTTCATCTATGGCAAATGCATTATTTTGCACAGTACTTATTGCTTCACTCATAGATACTTGCATTTTTTCAATTGCTTTCCCTATATGGGTGAATTCATCACCACTATTTAATAATTTCTTTGAAACTTCCTCAGTGAAATCACCAGATGCTAAAACTTCTAAATGTCCTACAGTGGTAGATATAGATTTTTTAATTGATTTTGTTAGTAATAACGTAATTATTATGCTTATTACTATTGCTGCTATTGAAATTATTGTTATCATATTTTTAGTTTTATTTACAGCTGATAATACTTCTTCAGAATTCATAAATATTCCTATAGACCATCCTGTAGTTTCAATAGGGGCATAAGCTATATATTGTTCTACTCCATTATTAATGCAAGATTCAGCATTTTTTTGTCCACTAACCATTCTTTCGCAAATTTCAGCCATTTCTTTTAACTTTTCATTATCTTTTGACATCTCTATTATATTATCTCTTCTTTTTACTACTTCCAAATTAGGATGTGCAGTAATTGTTCCACTTTTATCAAGCATGAAAGCTTTTCCTGTTTCTCCAAAAGTTACTTTTGCTATCATTGCATTAATTCTCTCTAAATCTCTAGTTGCAGTTATTACTCCCTTAACACGTCCACTAGAATCTTTAATAGGTACAGAATACACTATTATTGTATCTCCACTTATTTGATCTATAAATGGTTCACTTATTGAAACTCCGCCAGATAAAGCTTTTTTAAAATGTTCTTCATTAGAAATATCTATAGTTTCCCCACTAGTAAGATATGCCTTTCCATTTGGTTCGACATAAGCCATTCTAAGATGACCTTTTCTATCTGACTCCTCTTTTATAAAACTCTATAAAACTCACTTTTTCTTTAATAGATATACTAGGGTCTAGAAGTTCATCCCAATGAGCAACTGATTCTAAGGTATCTGTAATCCCTTTTATGTAATTATCTATGGAATTAGAGGCATTTAATGCAACCTCTGGTAAAGTTAAATTTAAAGTATCAGCTACAGATTGTCTAGACAGTTTTATGGACACTGTTCCTAATGTAATGCTAATTAATAAAATTAGTATACCAAAATAAAAAGCAAGTTTTGTGCCTATACTTTTAAATTTAAACTTAAGTTTTATTTTTTTCTTCATTATATATCCCCCCATAACCTTAAATAGCAAAGTCCCGACATAGATTATGTTCGTCTATAATTCCTTATACTTTATACCTTTTTGTTAACATTCCCATTTTTTCAATTTTTTTTAGAAAGATATATTCTTAAAAGAAAAATTTACAATTGACATTAAATTTTAACTATCTTTATTGACATTTTTTTATAAAATAACTCCAAAATACTACATTTATATTTTAAACTAAATTTTTATCGATTTTAACAACTCTTTTCCATATTTAAATTTAAAAAGGCAATGCTTTTACGCATTACCTTTAATCCCCATCACTTTCTTCTTTCTTTTTTACAGTGCTTTGTTTAAACAATTGATTGGTATATACTGTAGTCCCCGTAACTAACACTCCCTGTATAATTGCTTCCATATTAAATCCTAAAAGACCTACAGAACACACTATTCCTACTATTAAAAGTATCCAAGGAATTGTCCAGTCTGGAATTTTAGAGGTATTTTTAAGCATCATTCCTATAATATAAAGCACCGGTATCAAAACAAGAGCCTTCTCTGTAATAAAACTCATTATATCCATAGCTACCTCCATTCATAATAAGCATAAATTTTATAACTTAATAAATTATATGCTGAAGTTTTATGAATAGAGATATTTTATTAATATTTTTAGTACAAATATTTAAATACATCTTATGTTAAAATTCAACTTCATCAATTAAAAATTTACTATTAAAGATTTTTCTAAATAATTTATAATTTTTTAAAATAATTATTTGTAATTTATAATTAACAAAAGCTAAGCAATTCTAAGAATTACTTAGCTCTTCTTTATAAAACTATTTATACTTTAATCTAAGCTATAAATAATACATATGCATCAGCTACATATCCTATTTGGCCACTCTCAGTTCTTACTTTGTGCCATTTATATCCATTAATTTTTTTCTTTCCAATTTCTAAAATAGTTACTCTTTGTCTATTACTAAGAGTTGTTATAACACTAGATGAAGTACCTGGAGCTTTTCTAAGTCTTACTCCTGTTCCACTTATCATACCATCATATCGTCTCATTACTGCCGTATTTATATTGGCATTCTGCACATTATTTTTTTCTGAAGTATCAGCTTTTACTGGTAAAGCCAAACTTACATTAAGTATAGTTATCAACCCAATAGTACTTAGTAAAATTCTCTTTTTCATATAAGTCCCTCCATGTAATCATGTAATATTATTTGTTTAATATATATATTCGATATAATATGTTAAATTCCTCTATTTGTATATTAATTATGAAATTTTGTAATATAATTACATAGAATTCTACAAAATATATTTATAATACTAATTAATATCTATAATTATTTATATTTCTACAAAATTTTAATTTCTAAAATCCCCCTAAATATTAATAACTATTGAAAATTTTATTTTACAATTCTTATTGAGGTAAATATTTATTACACTCCAGCATCATCAATTACCCATGGTGAATTAATATTTTTTCTAATAACCCAATACCATTACTCATATGTTCCACTATCCTATGCCGTAATTGTACATTCTTTGAATTTGACATCCATTTCTTCATCTTATCTAAATATCCCCTAACTTTTCTCATTAAAACAAACCCTATTAAAAAAGCACCTAGTTACCTAGATGCTTTTCTAAAATTTACCCTTTGTTTAATAGCTGTAACCACATTTGTAATCCCTCTGCAGTTAATGCCTTCGTCCGTTAATTATATATTAACATAACTGATTGACAATTTGTTGCTTGAAACCTTTTAATTAACAAAATAAAAGTAATCTATCTTTTATTTTTATATTCAACCAGTATTATTTTCTTTGCTAAATTATATCCATATTCTATATATTTAATACTAATTATATAAATTACATTTTTAAATTATCTTACTGTGGCTAATAAAATTTTTATTCATTATAAAAATAATAGAATATGCAACTTTCCTAAAGTTTAGTTATCATCTGATATTATAGCAAATACTTGATGATCTTCCCATTGTCCATTAATCTTTACACCTTTTTGTTCTATGCCTTCTTTGTGAAAACCTGCTTTTTCTAATACTCGCATTGAACCTATATTGCTTAACATTACACCAGCAGCAATACGATGTAGTTTTAATTCATTAAATGCAAATTTTACTGCCAAAGAAACTGCTTCCGTGGTATATCCCTTCCCGTTATATTCTTTGTCCAGTGAATAACCAATTAAACATCTCTGAAGTGAACTTCGAAATATATGATACAATGATATATCACCAATTAATTTTTCATTATCTTTTAAATATATACCAAAAGAATATGCTTTATCTTCCTCTCTTTGTTTCATAGAATTGCTAATATATCTCCGTTTTCCATCAAGTGTATAATAGTCCTCAGCAAAAGTTGGAGAGTATTTCTGAAATAACTCACCATTTCTTAAATGCAAATCCAATAAAGATTCTGCATCTTCATTTTCAAAAAAACGAATAAAAATTTTATTACCTACAAGTTTCATATTAATAACCCCTCTCATATACAAATCAGTATATACCCTATGTTAAGTTTCAACAGAAATATGGCAACCTAAAAAGAGTTTTTGTACTAATTTAAATACATCCTATGTTAAGGTTCAACTTTATTAAATAGTTCTTTTATCAATCAGATAGATATATTTAAATACATCTTATGTTAAGGTTCAACTCTTCTACTAATAAAATACAACTATTATTTTTAGCAGCTAATGCACTTCCTGCTAAAGCGTCAGGATAATTAGCTCCAGTCGCTACATAAACATTTTCTTTGTTATCTACAAATTTATTTATTACATTTATATTTCTTACATATGTTTTTGATACTTGTTCTAAATATTTTTTAACAGCATTATTTATGTTACCTGATGGACTTAGTATAATTGGCGCTCCCTTTTTAGCTAGTGGAGTTGCACTTAATGCATCTGGACAATCTGCACCAGTAACTAAAACTGCATACTCTGACTTATCCCATTGCGACGTAACCACTTTTGCAGTTTCATATCTGCCTTGACCAGCTAATCTTTTCACTTGAGTTTCTGCATTAACATTTAAGTTAAATAGATTAGTAATTATTAATGTTAATGCAACAAAACACGACATAAATTGTATTTTTCTATTATTTCGCATAAAATCACCTCTCAGTGTACTACTATTCTGCATTTATGTATATTTTCCTTTTGTAAACAAAAAGACTACTAAGTACAATTCTTAGTAATCCTTTTGGTTGAAGCATTATAAAAAAGTGTTTCATGCTGATTAATTTAATTTAAATACATCCTATGTTAAGTTTTAGCTATTTTAACATAGTAGACTCCTACTTAATTTAAAATATATATAAATTATATGTATTTTATATATATTTACAATGTAAATATTTTACTTTATAATTTATATAATATGTTCTTTAGATAAATTTAAATTGTGGTAATTTTACGAAAAAAGTTTAAAATCAGTGAATCTTTTTTTGTATGTTTTCTTTATTAATTCTTGATTATCAATATATCATTTATGCAAAATTTAATAGTCTGACAATCTTTATTACAATAGTGCCTATAGTCAATATTTAGAGTCCATATATGGTTATTAAAATTTTCATTCACTTAATATATTTATATTAAGT
>NZ_JACSQB010000067.1 GCF_014836835.1 Clostridium faecium
GTCATAATTAGTACATTCTTAAATGATCATTTTCTTACATTTCTATATTATCATTTATAATACATGATTTTTTATTTCTTCTACATCTTTTTTTACATCTTCAACTATATTTAATTTATCTGTTAATTTCTTTCACGTTCTTCTTGCTTTAAATCTCTTTTTTCTTGCAATTTATAATGGAAATTTTTAAAAAATAAAATAAAGAATCAAGATAAAAGTATCTTAATTCTTTATTCTTAGTTTAAAATTATACTATATAACTTCTCTTCCACCCATATATGGTCTTAAAACTTCTGGAATTGTAATTGTTCCATCAGCATTTTGATAGTTTTCAAGTATAGCAGCTACTGTTCTTCCTATGGCAACACCGGATCCATTCAATGTATGTATAAAGTTTGGTTTACTCTTACCATCTTTGTATTTAATATTTGCACGTCTTGCTTGGAAATCTTCAAAGTTACTACAGCTTGAAATTTCAACATATCTATTATAGCTTGGCATCCAAACTTCTAAGTCATACTTAAATGCAGCAGTAAATCCTAAATCACCTTTGCATATTTTAACTACTCTATAAGGAAGTTCTAATGCCTTTAAAACGCTTTCTGCATCATTTACAAGGCTTTCAAGCTCCTTGTAAGAGTCTTCTGGCTTAACAAATTTAACAAGTTCTACTTTATTAAATTGATGTTGTCTTACAAGTCCTCTTGTATCTCTTCCTGCTGAACCAGCTTCTGATCTAAAACAAGCACTATAAGCAGCATATTTTATAGGAAGTTTATCTCCATCTATTATTTCATCTCTGAAAAGATTAGTAACAGGTACTTCTGCTGTTGGTATTAAAAAATAATCTGTATCTGCCACTTTAAAAGCATCTTCTTCAAATTTTGGAAGCTGACCTGTTCCTGTCATGCTAGTTCTATTTACTATGAATGGTGGTAATATTTCGGTATATCCATTCTCATCTATATGCTTATTTAAAAAGAAGTTTATTATAGCTCTTTCTAATCTTGCACCTAATCCTCTATATACTGTAAATCTTGAACCAGTAACTTTTCCACCCGCCTCAAAGTCTAATATTCCTTTTTCTGTTCCTAAAGTCCAATGCTCCTTTGGTTCAAAATCAAACTTTCTTGGCTCTCCAAATTTTCTAACTTCTACATTATCTTCATCACTATCTCCACTAGGAACATCAGGATGTGGTATATTAGGTATTCTAAGCATTATGTATTTTATTTTTTCATCTATTTCTGAAAGTTCTACATCAAAGCTTTTGATTTTATCGGAAAGCTCTTTCATTTCTGCCATTATACCATCAACAGCTATACCTTCTTTTTTAAGTTTTGGTATTTGAGATGATTGAGTATTTCTTTTATTTTTTAATTCTTCAACTTCAACTAATATATCTCTTCTCTTTTTATCTAAGGCTATAACTTCATCAATGACACTTACTTCAAAGTTTTCCCCTCTATCATTAAGTGCTTTTTTTATTTCTTCAGCATTATTACGAATTCTTTTTAAATCTAACATAATAATTCCTCCTAAAAGTTTATTTTATTATTTATAAGTTTTTTCAATAAAAAAAGAGCCGTTAGTCCCAAAAGGGACGAAAGACTCCGCGTTGCCACCCTAAATTGAATAATATTTTTAAAATATCATTCCTCTTAATTATAAATAACGGTAATCACCGTACTGCTCATCACAGTCCCTCCAAGTTGGATTCACAAAATTTAATATATCAGTTTACACCATCCACTGACTCTCTTTAATATTAATAAATTGCTACTATTCTTTTCAACGGTTTAATTAAAATATTTATTTTTGAAACAATTTTATATTTTAATATATAATTTGTCAATATAAAACTTAATTATTCTTATATATGTTTTTAGTACATACAATATCCACACCAGTATTTAAGATATTTTTACATACCACATCTCCTATTTTTATAGGAGGTCCAATATGAATTCTACTTAAAGCTTTTGAACATTCAAGCCACAAATCCTTATTTATAGGCTTAGTACTTTTTACAGGAGCTATTTCATGCTTGTTAGATCCTTTAACTCTAACAATAGTAGTCAATATTTCCTCATGACACATATCAATCATTCCTTACATTGTATTAAATTCTTTAATTCTACTTAACACTACTTTAGAATTTTTTGAGTTTTTAACTATATCTGTTATGTGTTTATCTGTTTCTCTAGCCAATATAGAAATTATAACTTGATTACAATAAGATCCTCTACAATTTCCAAATCCTGCACCAGTTCTTCTTTTTACCCCTTCTAATGTACGTGCTCCCAAAGGCCTTCTTATTGCATCTACAATTTCACCTTCTGTTATATTTTCACACCTACAAACTATTTTACCATATTTTTTATCTAATTTTATTATTCTATTTCTTTCTTCGTTGCTTAAATCTCTAAATTTATAGAATTCTCTTCTTCTATCTATAAAATCTTTTTTTAATATACAATTTAAATTATTAACTACCATTTTACATACCATATCTGCAACAGCTGGTGTCATTGTAACTTTTCCAAAGTGTTTTACACTTACATTAATATAATTTTCATCGTTTAAATTATTATCAATAACTACAGGTTCATCATATAAACTCCAGTCAAGAACCATTTTAATGCTCTTTGCATCAACTTTACCAGTTAAATGAGATAATTTATCTATAACTATATCATAATTAACATTTTCTTCTGTACTTAATGCTCCTATTATTTCTCCATTCATTGTTGGACGTATATATCGTCTTTCTTTATTATCTACATCAAAAATTATATTTGAGTACAAATTTTTATAACTCTTATCTACTATAAAATACTTCAAATTGTTTTTATAAGCATCCTTTATTTTATTTCTATTATAATCTCTTCCCAAATCTTTTTGTGAAGTTGTGTTTATAACTATTTTACAAGTAAATTTATTTCTATTTGTTTCAACTTTAAATCCCTTTGATGTGTTTTCAATATTTAAAACTTCCTCTTCAAGCTTAAATTTTACCCCATTATCAAAAGCAACTTCTCCGTAAGCCAATGCCAAATCATAAGAGCATACTACCCCTGTATTAGGTATATATAATGCTTTTTTAAATCCTTCTTGCAAATTAGGCTCTACTTTATATATATCCTTATCACAAAGCAGCTTAATTTCTTTTATTTCTTTATCCAAAGCTTTTTTATACATTTTTTCAATTTGTATTTCCTGCTCTTCATTTTTAGCTACATATAATGAACCACATCTTTTAAAAGGGACATTAAATTTACTTACATAACTCTCAATCATTTTATTTCCTTTTCGGATTAATGAAGAGCTAAGTGCATCTTCACATTCAAGTCCATCATAAATTGTTGCTGTATTTATTAATGCTGCATCTGAACCAATATCATGGTCCTTTTCTATTACAGCTATATTCAAATTGTATTTTGATAATTCATAGGCAACGGCACAACCTATCATGCCGCCACCTAATACAAGCACATCGTAATCCATAATTCCTCCATAAAGTTAACTTGTATTATTTAGAAATCTTTTCTATCTCTTTACCTAATGAATTGATATATTCACCATATTTAGCCCAGTCTCCATTTTTTTGAGCTTCTATTGCTTTATCATATAGTTCTTTAATTTTCTTGCCATCAACTTTATCTGTAGTTGAATTTGTTTCATTTCCAGTTTTATCTTCATAATTAAATAATTTAGCTAATGCACCATCAATATTATTATCTAAAACTATTTGATCTCCATATCCTACAATTACATTTTTCATCTCTGGAATACTCTTTTCTCCTGCTGCTCTTAAATAAAGGGGCTCTACATATAATAAGGAGTTCTTTATTGGAATAATTAAAACTTCTCCAAATTGAACTTCTGAGCCTTTCGTATCCCAAAGTGACAATTCTTTAGATATTTCAGGGTCCTGATGTATTTTTTGCTTAAACAGCATAGGGCTATATACTGTACCTCCTGTAGGGAATTTATATAAGAACATTTGTCCATAATTTTCTCCGTCCATTCTTACTCCATACATAGCTACCATATTATCTCTTCCCTTAGTATTAAAATATTCTAATACTACCATTTCATCTTTTGTTTCATTAGGTAATCTCATAATAACATAAGATGCCTCATTTTGTTTTTCATCTTCACTTACCTTATCTTTATCACTTGCTATACTCCAAACATCATCTCCATTATAAAAAACTCCAGAATTTTTTACATGATATTTTCCTAAAACTTCACATTGAATGTTAAATAAATCTTCAGGATACTTAAAATGTTCCCTTAAAGATTCTGGAACTTCTTCAATGTCCTTAAATAATTTTGGAAATATTTTAGAATAAGTAACAGCTATAGGATCATTTTTATCTACAACATAAAAATTTGTAGTACCATTATAAGCATCTATTATAACTTTAACAGAATTTCTCATATAATTTATATTATTATCTAAAGGCTGTGAAAAAGGAAACTTATCTGTTACTGTATAAGCATCCATTATCCAATATAATTTACCATTATCTATAACTATATAAGGGTCATTATCATACTGTAGAAATGGTGCTATTTTATTTACTCTTTCTCTTATATTTCTGTGTATTAATATTTGGCTGTCTCTATTTATATCTTGTGATAATATAAATTTAGGATTTTGATATCTAAGTGAAAATAGAATTCTATTTAAAATAGACATCCTTATTCCAGCTTCTCCATCATAATTATTAGTCACATTTTCCCCGCTCATAGGATAATCAATTTCTCCAAGTTTAGTATTAACTATACTATAATCATTTGTACTTTCTCCAAAGTATATTCTTGGATTATCTATTTTTATATCAGTTTTATTTTCTAGAGGAATATTGCTAATAACAAAATTAGGTTGTCCCTCACTTGTTACTGAGTTTACCTTACTCATCACAATCCCATAACCATGAGTATACGCCAAATGCCTATTTTGCCATGTATTTGAATTATCATCTAATTTATTTAAATCTAATTCTCTAGGTGCTATAAACACTTGACTATATTTTCCATTGATATTGTATCTATCTATATCAATATCGTTAAATCCATAATAGTACCTTATATATTGAAATTGATTATTAAATTCTAATGCTGGTTTATACGCATTTATCTTTATATTACTGATTATATCTTTATTATCCTTTATATCTTGTGTAGTTAAATTATTAGTAATATTATAATTTTCTTCTTCAATTTCATCAATATTAAAAGCTTTTCTTGTGTAATCAATATTATATTCAATAAAAGGTTTTTCTAATGTTTTTTCATTAGATTGAACTACAAATTTTTGAACAAAAGTTGCAGATGCACCTTCTCCTATAATTAATACAAACATTAAAATTATTGAGTAAATTATAGGCTTTACTTTTGATTTAATTATACTAAAAAATACTACTACTGAAGCTACTACACCAACTATTGAAATAGCTCTATAAAATTTTAAGCTCACATTCATGTCTGTATAACTTGCACCAAAAACTGCTCCTTTAGGAGAATAAACTAAATTCCAAGCATTAATCATATATCCAAAAGCTATAAAAAGCATGATTAATGCTGAAAGTACAGCTAATTGTTTACCTGCAAAATTTGTTATGCCGCTTTTAAAACTCTTAAATCCCTTAAATCCTTTATTTATATTTGAAACCTTACTATGTATTTTATCTTTAGCACTAAATGACACGTAAATTATAAATGTTATTACAACTAAAATAACTAATAGTGAAATTATACTTCCATATAAAGATTGTATTAAAGGTAGTTTAAATACATAAAAAGAAATATCCTTATTAAATATAGGATCATTTAAATTAAATGGCGTAGAAGCTGTAAATTCTAATATTCTATACCAATAATTTGACGCAAAAACATATGAAAAAAACATAGAAGCTAAAGCATTTATAATTAAAAATATTTTAAATACTTTTTTCTCTTTAGCTCTATTTCTTTCTATAACCTTTCTCATTTTCATAACACTAGGTTTTAAACTAATATAATATAATGTTATGGCAGAGAAAGTAATAATAAATACAGGTATCATAAGCTTTAATGTAGCTACAACTCTTTTAAAATATATAGATAAATAGCCCAGTTCTTTAAACCATTGATAATCAACTAATATATTAATACTAGAAACTAAAATTAAAAGTATTAACATTATCGTTATTATAAAAGAAAATATTACTCCTCTCTTCTTCATATCCTCACCTCTTACTCTCAATAATAAATTTTATAATAAATGTATTAAGTTTTATACCTTCTTATAAATTATTTAAAGCATCTAATTATATTTTGATATAAAATATTGTACAACTTAATAATACTCTTCTTCTCTTATAAATCCTATATAACAATATATTAAATTATAGATTATCTACTAAAAATCCTTTATTTTTTAATTCACATATAATATTATCTATAACTTCTTCACTTTCTGCACTTATGGTATGAAGATGAATTCCATTAGTCAATAAAGATAGTGGTTCTGCTTCATATTTACAAAGATTATCTATAAAGTTTTCTATGTCATACAAACTTTTTACCATGAGCATTCCCTTTATTTCGCCATACAGTGGATGTTCAACAATTACATCCTCAATTACTCCTCCATATCTAATAATAATTTTCATCTCATCTTCTATATCTTCTTTATTGTGTAAAGTAGCAATTACTTTCTTAATCTTCATAGTATCATTTTTAGGCACAATATACCCTTCAGGTGTAGCAATTATATTAATACCCTCAGCTCTTAATATAGCTATATCTTTTACTATAATTTGCCTTGTAACACCAAAAATTTCTGCTAATTTTTGACCTTTATAAGCATCACTATTTTTGCATAGTACTTCTTTAATTTTTTCTCTACGAACTTGTGAATTCATATTATCCTCCATATTATATAGTTTATATTTTAAATATAAGTATATTTTATATATGTTTATATTAAAAATAAATAGATGCAATTAATTTGTACCTTTTTATAAAACAATATTATCAAATATATATTATTATAATATTGTTACCATTAAATGTAAATAAGTGGTATAATATTTCTATAAATTATTTATAAAGTGAGGTGAAATTAATGAATATAAAAAATACTTTTATACCCTATTGGAATAATTGGAGAAAAAAAGGTCAAATTCTTTATATTCTAAGACATACTATTATTTATGCATCTATATTTATATTAACATTTGGAA
>NZ_JACSQB010000181.1 GCF_014836835.1 Clostridium faecium
AGCTGGCATGGCTCAACGGTAGAGCAGCTGACTTGTAATCAGCAGGTTGTAGGTTCGATTCCTATTGCCAGCTCCATGAAAAACTTGAATGATGTCATTCAAGTTTTTTTTCGTTATGTGCTGTAAATTATAAAAGTATTTAATAAACCTATAGATAAGGCTATAATCATTAAAAAACAAAAATTCACAATTATCAAAATATATGTTAATATTAAGTCAAGAACAAGTTGGTTATAGTCAGTTTATACTTTAATTAAAATTTTCCTTTTGTATTTAAAAGCTCAACTATGTATAGTTGAGCTTTTAAACTGTAATTGAAAATACTTTACTTTTAAATATTAAAGTTCAAGTGTTTGTAGTATTAAAATATTATTATATTTATATATTTGGAGGGGTTTTAATGAATAATTTGCCAAAGAATTTTGAACAATATAGTGAAACAAGAAGAAATGGTTTTATTAAAGTAAAAGAATTAAAGGATAAGGGACAAAAGGTTGTAGGTACATTTTGTACTTTTGCACCAGTAGAAGCAATATATGCAGCAGGTGCATATCCAATAAGTCTTTGTGCTGTTAGTGAAGAAACTATTCCAGATGCAGAAAAACATTTACCTAAAAATTTATGTCCACTTATAAAAGCAAGCTATGGATTTGCATTAACAGATAAATGTCCTTATACATATTTTTCAGACTTGATAGTTGGTGAAACTACTTGTGATGGAAAAAAGAAAATGTATGAATATTTAGAGGAGATAAAACCACTACATGTGATGCAATTACCTCAAAATACTAATAGAGATCATGCTCTTAAAGTATGGAAAGAAGAAATTAAATATTTTATAGAAAGACTTGAAGAACAATTTAACGTAAAAGTAACAGAGGAAGCACTTAAAGAAGCAATTAAAATTCGTAATGAAGAAAGAACTGCTTTAAAAGATTTATATTCATTAGCAAAATTAAATCCAGCACCAATAAGTGGATTACAACTTCATAAAATAATAGATGCAACTCATTATACTTTTGATAAAAAAGAACAAAATAGAATGATAAGAGAAACCATAGAAGATATAAAAAATAATTATGAAGCTAATCGTGATACTTATAAAACTGGACCAAGAATATTAATCACTGGCTGTCCTATTGGTGGAGTAGCGGATAAAGTTTTAACTGCTATTGAAGAAGCTGGCGGAGTGGTAGTATGTTTTGAAAATTGTTCTGGAATTAAAGAAAAAATTAAATTAGTTGATGAAACAAAAGATCCAATTGATGCATTAGCAGAAAAATATTTAAGTATTCCATGTTCAGTTATGGCACCAAATGATGGCAGACTAGAGTTAATTAGTGATTTAGTTGATGAATTTCAGGTTGATGGTGTTATAGATATAACATTACAAGCTTGCCATACGTATAATGTTGAAACTCATAGAATTAAGAAGTTTGTAAATGAAGAAAAGAAAATACCATATATGAATATAGAAACAGATTATTCTACTTCAGATATTGGACAACTTAAAACTCGTATGGCTGCATTTATAGAGATGCTTTAAAAGGAGAAGATAATAGTGTACTATATAGGAATAGACATAGGCTCTACTGCAGCAAAGGTAGCTGTATTTGAAGATGATAATTTAAAAGATACTTTTGTTATGCCCACAGGATGGAGCAGTGTTGAAACATCAAAGACCATAGATGAAAAATTGAAATCTATGAATATCTATGAAGAAGATAGAAAAGTAGTAGCAACTGGCTATGGCAGAATTTCTGTGCCTTATGCCCACAAATGTATAACAGAAATAACCTGTCACGGTAAAGGTGCCTCTTATCTTCTAGGGGAAGATTGTACTGTAATTGATATAGGTGGACAAGATACTAAAATTATAACTGTTAAAGATGACATGATTACAAATTTTATAATGAATGATAAATGTTCAGCTGGTACAGGAAGGTTTATTGAAATTATGTCCAATGTATTATCAGTAGATATTGAAGAATTATGTAATTTAGCTTCTAGAGGAGGTAACACTACAATAAGCTCAATGTGCACTGTTTTTGCAGAGTCTGAAGTTATAAGCCTTATAGGAAGTGGTAAAAAAAGAGAGGATATAGCATTTGCAATTATCGATTCAGTAGTTACAAAAGTTTCCTCACTATGCAGAAAACATGATGAGGGAGAAAAATATTTTTTAACTGGTGGCTTATGTGAATGTGACTATATCATAAAAAGTCTTAGTAGTAAATTAAATAGAGATGTAAAATCTGATAAGTTAGCTAGATATGCTGGTGCAATTGGTGCAGCAATATTAGCTAAAAATATAAAAAAATGATTAAGAGGATGCGATTTTAAGCATCCTCTTAATCATTTTTATCTAAATTTTCTTTAATATTCTAATGTCACTTCCAAAAAATTTAAAAAGAAGAAAGTTACCAAATAATCTTGAAGTAAATCTTTCAGAATAAATGTTTGATAATTCACTTAATGCATAATTAGTAGAAATAAGCATCTTCTTTTGTCTTAAAAGTTTAGTGTTAAGCAAATTAAAAAGCTCTTTTTTAGAAAAATCCGAGATTTGTTCTGTTCCTAAATCATCAATTATGAGCAAGTCGCAGTTTATAAGGCAATCTTCCATATTGCTATTATTGTTAAACTTAATTTCTTTTAAAGCAGAAATTAAATCATCAGAGGTTTTATAAACTACAAAATACCCCCTTTCAATGAGTTCTTTAGCTATGCAATGGGATAGAAAAGTTTTTCCAGTTCCTGAATTGCCATAGAAAAGTAAATTATCATCGTTATTTTTAAAGTTTTCTATAAACTCCATGGACTTTTCGTAGTTACGCTCCATATTTGCTCTAGAACTAATTTTTTCATTATCATTTAATTTATTACTAAAATAATTTATGTTAAAGTTGTTAAAGTTGTTTTTATCAAGCAGATGTTTTAAATCTGAATTATTGTAATAAAGCTGAACTAAATACTGCTTATAACAACTACATTTATCTACATAAACATATCCGGTATCCTTACATTTATTACATCTATATTTTAAAGTTAAGTAATTCACGTCATATCCATTAGAAGCTAGTAGTTCGCCTTTTTTCATTCTAAGATCTATAATTTTTTCTTTTATAGAGTTCATATAGTCTTCTTTATTATTCATAGATTTTATTGCTGCCAAAGATAATTTTAAAGAAAGTTTTTTAATTTCGTCCTCTATTTCTATAACCATAGGCAGCTTTTGTTCAATTTCTTCTTTTCTAAGCTTTAAAGCATTTTCTTCAGATTTACGGATATTTTCATAAATCTTCATTATTTCAGAATGATGTTGTTTAATCATTATTATCCCATCCCAGTAATTGTTTCTCTAATTCTTCAAAATCATAGGACCTTTGTTCATAATTGTTGAAGGTGCCTTTGTTAGGCAAATTATTGTTAACTATAGGTTTATGACTTAGTTTTTTCCTGTCTTTCTTTTCTATATCCTCTAAAGTTGAGATACCATCGCGGAACCAGCTATTTAATATTCCATCTATATATTTAAAATCTGCCCTATTAAGTCTTTCAAAACATATGTCACAAGATTTGTATATTATCTCTAGTGGAAATTTGTAAACAGTTAACCATTTAGTAAGCATTTCTTCTTGAGGTTTCATGATATCTGGATTATTAATTCCTAGATATTTTAAAATTTTTCTTATATTAATCCATTTATCCTCATGCTTTTTGATAAAACTTTGAGCAGCGTCAACTGTTTGAATGTTGTCATCATGCCATGCCATAGCAATTTTTTCAAAATATCTATAATCAACTTTTCCTTTAGATATACAGTATTGTATTAAAAGAAGTATTAATTCAGGAGAAAAATTAAAATCTTTTTGCCATCCTAAATATATTTCAATTTCCTTAGGAGACAGGGTTCTTCCTATAAGTTTTTCTATATCCTGAAGCATATCTTTAATTGAGTTGTTGTTTAATTCTTTAAGAATATCTATTTTTTTATCAGCAACTTCTATATTATTAGCTAAGTCAAGAAATTCTACAGTATAATTACCCATATTGTCTATAGCAGACATTTTTATAACTCCTACTTCACTCCAATAATTCCAAGCATTTAGTACATCTGTTTCTAATAGAGATAAAGTATTTGCAATTACTGCTGAGTTAGCACCTAACTCACCGCTTACACAATATTTAAGGCCTAATAGATAAACTTTTACATATTCCCCTCTAGCATTAGCCATATACTTATCTATAAATATATTACTTACAGGCGTGTATTTAAAATTTTTATTTTTAAACATGAAAGTACTCATGTGCCATCCCTCACTTTTAGTATAAAATACCAACATAATTATTTGCATTTTTAAAAAATATTATTCCTTTTATTATTCAATTGACAGATTAATAGAGGACGACTGCAAATTATGCATGTTTAATATTTTAAAATAGCATAAATTTTTTCCTTATATTTAGTATACCATATAGTTAAATTTAAATTATGAAAATTACTTAAATACTTTTATTATGTTTAAAAATTATCTATAAGGGAATATTATCCTATTAGAAAGGAGGTATAGCTTGAAAAATATTAAAGGCTATATTAAGGAAATCATAATAGTTGCAGTGACCATAATTGCAATAAGTTATATGCTGCTCATCAATAGGATTAATTACAACGGTTATGTGGTATATAATGAGGATAAAGCTGTAGCTTATGTAGAAGATAAATCTAGTATAAACAATGTATATAATAATTTAAAAGAAAATACAAACTTTAAGGAATTTCAATTAAAAGAATCCTTCAAATTTGAAAAAGATAAAATTGATATAGAAAAGTTTTTTACAGAGGAACAACTAAAGAATATGCTTTCAAACTATATAATTGTTGATGGTTATGCAATGAAATCCGATGACAGACTTATTGGATTTGTAGAAAATGAAAAAATAGGAGAAGATGCATTAAAGAAGGTAAAAGATAAATATATAGATACTGCTAAGCTAGAGGACATAGAAACTATAGATGTAAATAATAATATCTCCTATGAAAAAGTAAAATGCAGTTTAAGTTCTATAATGAATAGTGACCAATTAGCAGACAGCATTATATATCACAATAATAATGGTGAAAAGCTCATATCTTTCACTGCAACTAAAATTGAAAAAACAAAACCAGTAATTAATGTGGACTATGAAAGTTCTTCCTATGCATTTTTAGAAAAGCAGCTTTATGTGCCTATTAATGGGGTAATTACCTCATATTTTGGAGAGAGATGGGGAACTATACATAAGGGGGTAGACATTGCAGCAGATGAAAATACTCCAATAAAAGCTGCCTTTAATGGCACAGTAAAATTTTCAGGAGTTTTAAAAGGCTACGGTAATGTAATTATCTTGTCACATGATAACAATATAGAAACCCTGTATGCTCATTGTAATGCACTTTATGTAAATGAAGGAGAGAAAATTTTTAAAGGTCAGCATATAGCAGATGTAGGAAGTACAGGTGACAGTACAGGACCTCATCTTCATTTTGAGATAAAAGTAAATGGAGAAGCTACAGATCCATTGAAATATATAATGGAAAAGTAGCAATATGTAGAAAGCTAAATTAAGTCACATAACAATTAGAAAAAGAAGTAATTTAAATAGGAAATTCTTTATCAAGAACATATATAAAATTTTGCTCTATTATATAGTATAAGGCTATTTTAGCTATACTTATTAGAGCGAGGTTTTATAATATGAATTATAGCTTAATGATGTTTATAGAAGAAATCTTTAATATCATAGTATATGGAAGTGTATTATCTATAGTTGTATCATTAATTTGTATAGTATTTCCATTAAAGTTGTTAAAGACATTAGCCGAATATATTTGTATAATATTTTTAATATTATGGCTATTTATGGGTATACTATGTATACTTACATTTGCTTTCAATAGAGATTATAACACAAGCATAAATATATTAAAGGAAGGCTTAAAAGTTTTAGAAATTACAAATTAAAATATATAAAAAAATTTTAATAAATCTTTAGGCATTATTCAGGAATCCTGTGACTTTTAGTAATGAAATCCTGAAATTTTTACTACAAGATAATATCCGTAACTTATGTTACGGTTATTTTGCTATAGAAAGACTATACTATAAAAATTTACAATAAAGGAGTGGTAAGCATGAGTACATTTTTAACTCCAATACATACATGGATATTTAACAAAATTATCTTATTTGAAGATATAGAAAGAGCTTTTAGTAAAGCTTATATATTAAAATATGGAGAAACAGCAAAAACAATAATAAATCAATCAAAATTATATGGGGAAATGATAAATATAGATAAAAATTTAGAAGATATTATAGATTTAAATGATGTTAACGGTTGGTTTCAAAATAAAATAGCTAATGCAGAAACTCGTCAAGCATTCATAATAACTGAGCTGAAGAAAATATATGGAGAAGAAGTTGAAGAAATAGCTGCTAAATTTTATAGAGATAATGGAGTTAAATGCGGACTTATGTCAAAAGAAAAAGAAAATCCTAATAATGTTATAGATATATTTAACTCTATGAATAATTATCTTCTAGAAGGTATGCCTTGTGATGAAGTACAATCTATTATAACTAAAAAAGATAATATTATTGAATGGTGTAATTCAAGATGTATCCATAAAAGCAATTATGATAAGATAGGTGGAAATGTAGATATGTTTTACAGGTTGAGGTTTCAGTGGTTAGCTTCATTTGTAAGACAAGTAAATAATAAATATAAATTTGAATATGATAATAGTTTAAATAAAGTGATATATAAAATAATAAAAGTTGTGGATTAGTCCATAACTTTTATTATTTTATATTATTTTTATAAATAATTATATATTTAATTTCAATTAATTTTAAAATCATTATATTTTGAAAATATTTAATTTATGAATTTATTAGTTATTATTGTACAAGCACCTAATTATCAAACTTTGAGCTAAATAAAAATAAGTGTAATTT
>NZ_JACSQB010000004.1 GCF_014836835.1 Clostridium faecium
AGGTTGATAGGTGAGAGGTGTAAGCATGGTAACATGTTCAGCTGACTCATACTAATAAGTCGAGGGCTTGACCTAATTAATTTCACTGTGCAATTTTCAGAGAATAATATCTCTAAAAATTAATAGAAGCAAACAGAACAAGGAAGTGAAGGAACGAAGTGCGGAGTTTACTAAAGTAAATGAGCACTGGAGTGATTGAAACTGACGCAGTAATGTGAAGCTTATATAAATTTTTAAAATTTGATAGAAACGAGTAGTACAAGGAAGCAAAGGAACGAGGAACAGAATTTACTTAGGTAAATGGGGACCGCAGTGACTGAAGTTGACGAAGTAATGCAAAGCTTATATGAAGTTTTAAAAAATTAATAGAAACGAGCAGGATAAGGAAGCAAAGGAACGAGGAGTGGAGTTTACTAAAGTAAATGAACCCCGCAGCGACTGAAGCTGACGAAATAATGCGAAGTTTATATGAATTTTTTATCTGGTGATGATGGTCCTAAGGGTAACACCCCTTTCCATTCCGAACAGGCAGGTTAAGCCTTAGGACGCCGAGAGTACTGCACGGGAGACTGTGTGGGAGAGTAGGTTGTTGCCAGGTAATGCTAACTAAGTAAAACTTAGTTAGCAATATTCCGCGATAGCTCAACGGTGGAGCACTCGGCTGTTAACCGATAGGTTGGAGGTTCGAATCCTCTTCGCGGAGCCATTTTATTAAAAAAATGAAAAGCTATATAAGAAGAATTATAATTAAAATTCTTTTTATATAGCTTTTTATTTTGTCTTTATTTTCAAATTTATATAAAATAACTAAAAAAAATTTCAAATTATATAAACTTTTTATATTATTTAACGATAACTGTATAGAGAGGATAAAATAAGAAATAAAAGGGGAGAGTTTTTATGAAAAGTAAACTTTTAATTAAATTGTCAGCAGTTCTATGTATTACATCTATTTTATGAGGAGTATCATCTATTTCTGCATTAGCAATAACTAATGATACAGAACCAAATAATTCTTGGACACAAGCACAGTATTTAGGAGCATTAACAGGATTAAATTATGCTTCTGGGACATTAGATCCATATAATGAAGATGAGAAGCGTGCAGATAGAGAAGATTGGTATAAAGTTTCTTCATCTTCTGGTGATTTTGGATTTATTAGATTAACTTCATCAATAAAAGGAGCAGACTTTGATATGGAAGTATACGAGGGGAGTGGAACTGGTGCTCCAGTTTATGTAGCAAATAAAATAGGAGATGATCTTATTAGAATCAATGAGGATTCTAAGTCAGATTATTATATTAAGGTAATAGCAAAACCTGGAGCAAAGGCAGATCCATATACTTCATATACATTAACTACAGGTAATAGAATTGGAAGCAGAAGTGTGGAAAAAAGTTTTTCACCAACTTCAATAAGTTGTCCTGGAAATAATGTTTATTCTGATATAACTTCCATGAATTTAAGCAATGATTTATCAATACCTAATAGTGCTATGATAAAATCTATCACTGTTGAAGGACAAGGAGTTTCTACAGGAAACACATTTGCTGAAATAAAATCTTCAAAATTAGGATGGACAAAGACAAGATTAAGTTCAAATAGTGCAAATTTTATAGGATATAAATATTCTGACCAAATTAAGGTTAAAGATAAATGGGAATTAAAATATGTTTCTTCAGCATTAGCAAAAACAAAATGGTCAAATTTAAAAGCATCAATCAGTTATGATTATGATAAAACAGAGGATTGGGATTAATATAGATTTATGCTAAGTTACAAAAAGATGTAAATAAATCATAAAGGTTTATCAGTATTAGAAAATATATTGATAAACCTTTATTTAGATATTATATTAGAATTTATTTTAGGAGGTAAAAATGAATAGGATAAATGATTTAAATGATATAAATACATTGTCAAGCATAATTTGGATGAGAAACACTCAAAAAATAAATAATGGAAGAAATGTAAACAATACAAATATTGTAAGTAGAACAATGCAAGAATTTGCATTTTCAAAAGGAGAACAATTTAATAATGTATACAATGCTCAAGGAAATAGTCTTTATGATGAAAGAAACATACTTAAAATTAAAGAAAAAACTCCTTGGTATGGTGACCTTAGACAAAAAGGTCTTAAACCATTAAGTCCTGATTATGAAACAACAGTTAAAAATGATAGAGAAAATCTTAATAATGAATTAAATAAATTATTTAAAGAAAATGGAATAACTTTTGAAGAAGGAGAAAAATTTTCAATTGAATTAGATTCTTTAAAAAATTTAAAGATAAAAGGTTTAAAAGATAATAAAAAAGCAGAAAAAATAAAAAATCTTATAGAAAATTCAAAATGTACTGTAACACGTAATGGTAAAACTTTTCAGAAAAAGATGATTGGCGAAATATTTGATACTATGTACTCAGCACGAGATTTAAATGGAGAAATAACCCATCAAGGACATGCTAAAAATGAAGCAGATAATTTTATACATGAATATTTTGGTCAAAGTATAAAAGACTTATCTTATGATAAAAATACTGGAAAATACCTAGGAGCAAATAGTGAATTGCAAAAGGTTTTAGATGGAGATTATAGTAATCTTATTGAAGCATGGTTAGGTAAAGCAAGAAAAAATAATCCAGAGTACAATGGAGGAGCAGGAACTTGTATAATGTTAACAAAACCAATTATAGAAAATTTAAAAGAAATAGTTAAAAATGGACAAAATAGCATACCAGACTTTAACTTTTCAATAAATTTTGAAAATGGAAAATTAGATGATGGAAGATTATAAAATAATAGCAAATTATTAAATAGGTAATTATAAATAATTTTCAAATATAGAACAAAGTGCAGAAAGCTATTAATCAATTAGTTTTCTGCATTTCTTTAATTTGATAGACATTATAATGAATTAGTGAATTTTATATGATATTAATAGATGCAATTTGAAGATATCTAATAAATTCATATACTGAAAATGACGAAATCAAGATAAATTTATTTTAATGTATGATAAATATAAATTTTAAGTTTATACGATATATTAAGGGTTTGAATCTTCTTCGCGGAGCCACTTTTATTAAAATATGAAGTGCTATATAAAAAGAATTATAACTAAAATTCTTTTTATATAGCACTTCACTTTACCTTTCGCTTTAAAGTTTCTCCATCACAAACAAATACAATAGTTCCATCTTTATCAGTTCGATATAGTGTTATATTTCTATTTTTTAGTTCTTTTAATATATTCTTGCTTGGATGGCCATAATCATTTCCAAGTCCACAAGACGCAATAGCTATTTTGGGATTGGACTTATCTAAAAACTTTGGAGTAGAAGAGGTTTTACTCCCATGGTGACCTAATTTTAGAATATGACACCTTATATCGTAATTTGATGAGATAAGTTCATTTTCAATTTCTTCCTCTGCATCGCCAGTAAATAAAAATGAGAAATTTTTGTATTGAAGTTTTGAAACTACTGAATAGTTGTTTAAATTTTTATAATCATTTTTATTAGGAGAAATAAAAGATAAAGAGGTATGTTCATCTAAATTTAATATTGTAGGAGCTTTTACAGAGTGAATTTTTAAATTCTTTCTTTTTAAGCTATTTACTAAGTTATAGAAACAACTGGTGTCAGCAGTTACTTTGGGAGCATAGAAATTCTTAACTTTAAAGGTATCTATGATCTCTGGCAATCCGCCAATGTGATCTTCATGTGGATGGGTAGCTATAATATAATCTAAGGATTTAACTCGCTGACTTTTTAAATATTTAATAAGTGCTTTAGAATTACTTTCTGTGCCTCCATCAATTAGAATATTCTTATTGTTAACTTGAATTAATATTCCATCACCTTGCCCTACATCAATATAATGAATTATAGCCTTATCATTATAAGGAATATAATCTATATACACTTTATAAGATATAGCAAATATTGAAATTATAATTGATATTAAAATAGATAAATTAATAAATTTATTTTTCATTTATTCCTCCTATAAGTTAATTATTAAAATTATAGACCAATTAATAGATTTATAAACAAAAAGACTTTTGAAGAAATAGTATTATTGATATAATAGTTATGATTAAATGTGAAGGCGGTGACAAAATGAGAAAATTCTTCTTTATAGTAAAGTCTGCAATATACATCTTTTTTACAATGCTCTTGAAGCCAAAATTTGAAAGAATTAAAAAGAAATCTAGAGAAGAAAGTGAAAAGTTTATATATAATCATGCGAAAAAATGGGCAAGATTTACTATGAAAGCATCTAATTTAAATGTTAGGGTGGTTGGTAAAGAAAATTTACTTGATGAGGCCTGTCTTTATGTAGCAAATCATCAAAG
The DNA here is from genome assembly GCF_014836835.1 of Clostridium faecium. GTDB lineage: Bacteria > Bacillota > Clostridia > Clostridiales > Clostridiaceae > Clostridium_J > Clostridium_J faecium. The sequence goes on from NZ_JACSQB010000004.1 coordinate 4,364, forward strand.
TATCATGGACATTCCATTAGTAATTGATTGTATTGATAGACCTTTAGGAGCTGTTGCAAAAAAGGAACTTGAAAAAGTACCAGTGATAGCCTATTGGGCAAAAAATATACGATGTGTATTTTTAGATAGAGAAAATCCAAGAGAAGGTATAAAAGCAATTCTTGAAGCTATAGAAAATCTTAAAGATGGACACTCTATGTTAATTTTCCCTGAAGGAACAAGGAGCAGGGATGGAAAATTGAATGATTTTAAGAAAGGAAGCCTTAAGCTTGCTACAAGGGCTAATGTTCCAGTTATTCCAATTACCATAGATGGAACATATAAAGTATTAGAAGGAAGTAAGAGAGCTGAAAAAGGCGATTTAGACTGTAAGATAGTAATTCATAAACCAATATATCCTAATGAACTATCTAAAGAAGAACAGGGTGATTTAGCTCAAATATGCAAAGAAGTGGTTGAAACTGGATTTAATATGTAAAAAGTGCTGCTTAGAATTTCTAAGTAGCACTTTTTAAAAGTAAAAAATTTTATCTATGATATATTAAGAGAACTAATTATATTGTTAGTACTATAGATTTTAATCTACTCATAGCTTCTATACTGTATTTAATTCCTTGAGTACCCATACCAGATGCTTTTACTCCAGAGAATGGGAAATGGTCAGGACCTCTTTCTGATTTATTATTAATTTGTACTGCGCCTACCTCTAGTTTATTTGCCACATAAAATGCATCATTTATATTTTTAGTAAACACAGAAGATTGTAATCCATATTGGGAGCGGTTAGCTATCTCTATAGCCTCTTCCATAGATTTTACGCGAATTACAGGAAGTACAGGACCAAAAGGTTCTTCCCAAGCAATTCTCATATCTGTGGTTACATAATCAAAAAGTGTAGGATAAAGTAAATTTCCGTCACGCTTATTACCAATAAGTAGCTTAGCGCCTTTATCATTAGCATCTTTTATAAGCTCTTCAACAAAATCAGCAGATTCAGCATTGATAAGAGGAGTTACTTCACAATTATCCTTTGGATGTCCCACCTTTAATTTTTTAACGTTGTCTAGAAGTTTTTCCACTAATTTATCTGCTATGTCATCTACAACCAATACTCTCTTTATAGCAGTACATCTTTGACCAGCATAACTATAAGCTCCTGATACTATTTCTCTTGCTGTATCATCTAAATCAGCATCTTTTAATACTATGGCAGCATCTTTTCCGCCAAGCTCCATTATCATAGGTACCATACCTACAATTTCTGCAATATGTTTGCCAATCTTAGTAGAACCAGTGAAATTTATAAAATTTATTTCTGGTCTAGTAACTAAATAGTCTCCAATCTCAGAAGTTTTGCCAGTAACAGTATTGAGAACTCCATTAGGTATACCTGCTTCTTGAAATACCTTTGCTAAATATAGTGCACTAATTGCACCTTGAGTAGGCGGTTTTAGTATAACACTATTTCCTGCAATTAATGCAGGGGCTATTTTTGCTGCAGATAAATTTATAGGGTAATTATAGGGTGAAATTGCTAATACTACACCTAAAGGTACTCTTGTAGCAAAGGACATTTTATTTTTTTTAAATCCAGGAAAATTATCAGCACCAATAGCTTCTCCTTCAAGATTTTTACCTGCATCTGCAGTATATCTAATAAAAGTTGCTGTTCTTTCAATTTCAGATATACAGGATTTTTTATCTTTAGCAATTTCCCACATAAGTATTTCAGCCATTTCTTCTACTTGATCTTCTAATATTGAAGCAGCTCTATGAAGTATATTAGCCCTTTCATTAACAGGAACTTCTCCCCAAGATATTTGTGCTTCTTTTGAATTCTTTATGTATGAATCCACATCTGATTTTGTCATAGCAGGAATAGTACCTACAAATGAATTATCTATTGGAGAATATATATCAATAGTATCCTTTGATGTTACCCAATGACCATCATATAAATTGCAAAAGTGATTGTCTTTTTTTATACATTCAAACATCAATATTACCTCCTAATATTTAGTATAATTAGTATTATCAATTAAGAGATAAATTATATCTAAATATTAAAAGCATTTTTATAATAGCTAAAAATTTAAACTATTGATGATTTTGTTCAGTAAGTAACAG
>NZ_JACSQB010000088.1 GCF_014836835.1 Clostridium faecium
TGCTGAAACAGCATATCCTTGCCAAAGTCGGCTTCGGCGTCCTTTAAAATCTGGCTATCAAGCCCAACGTTATTTTTCAGTAAAACGGCCAGGACGCCGAGAATATCAAAGTCAACGTTAGCGTAATCGTTGTACATTTGCTGCAAGTATTCAAAGAACGTTTCCGCGCCATCTAATGAACGCTGCTGAGTTTGTAGGACGATGATAACGAAGTCGGTCGCGTAAATAGCGGAGTCAGTAAAAATAGATAGCGTTGGCGGCACGTCAATGATGATGAAGTCGTATTCATCACGGACCTTAGCAAGCTGCTTGGCAAAGTAAGAAATTCGTTGTTCTTTCACCTTGATCATTTCACTTTGCAAAGTGGTGCTAGCGCCATCTTCAATTTTTTCCTTGTCGAGCATGAACTTCATTTCCAAGAAGTCAGGGTAGTTTTTGAAGTCTTCGGAGGACGGTAATAAGTAAAGGTTGTCCATGATGTTAACGATGGCGGACTTGATATTTTCTTCCGTCAAGGCTACCATCATGGTTATATCGATTTGCAGGTCTTTTTCTTGCTGCAGACTGTAAGTGCGCCGTAGCAGCTGCGTGGCATTAGCTTGTGGATCAAGGTCGCAAACAAGAGTCTTATAACCTAACCTTGCTAGCTGGTAAGCCGTCATGACCGAGTTCGTGGTTTTGCCGACCCCGCCCTTCATATTGCCGTATAAAATTGCAGGCATTATCATCACTCCTTAATCTTGCACTAGTTGAATTTATAATTAGTTTACTACAACCAGTAACTAATGACAATTGTCGCTGATATTAAGCCAATCACAGCTAACATAGTTAGTTGTAGTAAGTTATATATTGACTACAATTAAAAGAGAAGAGTATTGTCACTTTCAATTGATGTCAAAAAAATTTTTGATTATTCGTTAATTAGTTGTAGTAAATTATATATTTACTACAGTTATATATTGTAGTAAGCTAATTCGATTTTATGATTTCAAAATGCTGTTAAACAGGCATTTGTAGATGTAGTAAATATATAACTGTAGTAGATTATATATTGTGGTAAGTTATATATTTACTACGGTTATATATTTACTACAATAAATAACGTACCACAGCAAATTCGAAAGGGTTTACATCAAACTACGGATAGTGTAACTTAGTTGATGAAATAGTTTTGATGAACTACTTCATCAACTGAATATTTAAGAGTAAAAGAAAAAGCCCGCTGAAGTATTGGCGTACTTCAACGAGCTACCGAATTAACTAAGGCAGTAGTTAAAACGGGATTGTCATTTCATTTATACATAAAGTATAGAAAGAAATGGCGAAAAATTCAAGTAATTGTAACTAGAATTGAAACCCAGAAAAGACTAAAAGCACGTAGTTAAATCGGCTACGTGCTTTTTCTTTTGGGTCGCACCCGTCAAACTCGTCAGCAGTAGCTCTGCATCGTAGTCGCATCTCGAAATCGCTCGTGGCCCCCTGGATACGTGGGGGCTGTAGTTAACATTATGGGAATTCCAATCCCGGCGCTTATCGTACGGCGCTAAAAGAGTGGCTAGGAAGCCTTGAAAATGCTTCAGATAGCCCATAGCATTATTTGGTGAGTCTTTATGATGGTTTCTCACAATGGCAACAGCTTAATTTGCTGTTTATTGAATAAAAAGAACCAACCCGCTGAACAGGGTTTAGGTGGAAACACAAGAGCAGAATGCTATTGGGACAAGGGCAAGGTGCGTTTAAATTATCTGCATTGCAATTATTGATGAGCTCAGCAGCTTTGTTTGCTAAGTTGGTTAATGATTGCGATGGGTTGACTGAGAGAGCAATGTTCTCTTGAAACTTTTAGCCACAGACAGGCTAGGTTTCGAGAGAGCAAGCTGGAGCAAGTTTCCGCAAGGAACTTGCTCTTCCTTTAGTGGAAGTTAAGGGTGGGTATAGTACTAGACCTATTTTGTATTAGGTGTAGTATCTGTCTCTATGATGTTTAAGTAGCTTTATTTGCTAGGTTTATGACAGTTGTTGCAGTTTTTGGTCGAGAATTGGTGTGTATATTGTGCATGTATTACGTTTTATTTTGATGCAGTGTAGTACTGATTATTAATATTCAATGTCATCTTCGACTTGTTGTTTAAGTGATTGTTTGACTTGCTGGTCAACCTTTTGTAGTTGTTTGCTATTGGCGGACAGGATAGCTTTTTTGAGTTTAACGGCAGGGTCGTTTTGTAATTGTTTCTCTTTGAGATGGTCAATTGGTTTGTCTGAGGCTGTGATGCTTGATGGATCTAGTTCTCGACTTTGTAGATTTTTAGGTGACTGATTACCGTTAGGAGCTATTAGGATTTTGACAACATGGTCAATAAACTTGGTAGCTTCGGTTTTGACTTTTTGTAGGACTTCGGTAACGGTGTCCATCAGATATTTAAGTGGCTGGCGTAAATGTTGCTGTCGTCCGGTGTTGGTAATAACTGCTTGAGCTTTTTCATTTGGCTTTAGTAATGATGAGTCAACTTTGTGTTCAGGGGCGTTTTCAGCAATGGTATCAACTAATTGGTTCTTATAGTCGTTAATTTGGTTTTGTACAGTTGTATTCTTATTCTGGAGTTGCTGATTCTGGGTGGTTAATTGTTGGTTGGTAGTTGATAATTCAGTTTTGGTAGTACGGGCGGTGATTATTTCTTGGTTTAGGTTATCAAGTTCATCTTGATAGTCTTGTTTATCTGTTTCCCAATTATCTCGCTCTTCTTGACGCCAGGAATCTAATTCCTGTTCAATTTGGGTTACATTAGCTTCGGTTACTGTAATTGGTTGATCGTTGTTATCGAGTAAGTCGTTTTGGTCAATTTCTTGTTGAGCGGCTTTGATACGCTGGAGCTTGCGCTGCTTAATCTGTTTGTCAGCGTCGCTAATCTGATTCTGCAGGGTTTGTAATTGTTGGCGTTGATGAGCTAATTTTTGGTCTAATTGCTTCTGTTGATTTTCGGCGGCTGTTTGTCTTTCTTTGGCAGCGTCAGCGTCCTGGTCAGCTTGTTGTTTATCCTTCTGAGAGCTTCTAGCAGCCCTTGTAATGTCGTTTGCCATTTCTAAGGGTGAAAGGTCGTTACCGTCTTTATCGACCGCCTGATGGCCTGTGGTGGCTTCGTAGATGCCCTTTAGGTTCTGAGTGACGGTTGCAACTTGCGATTGGACATCATTCTTTTGGTTAGTTAAGTTATCAGCTTGGCTTTGTAGTGACTGAACTGCTTTTTGGTGGTCAGCGATTTCCTGATGTTGAGCTTTTAACTGTTCCATGGAAAGACCAGTTTGTACGGTCTTATCTTCCTTGGTTTTACGTTCAAAATCGAGGATTTTTTTATTTTGAGGCACTTTATAGGTCTTATGTAGTTCATCTTCCAGGCATTTTAAGGCGAATTGGTCCATGTTAGCCCGAAACCATTTCGTAGCGTCACGTCCGGAACAGTATTTGCCTGTAACGGCGTGATGGAGACTTACCAAGGCCTGATTGAGTGAATTAGTCACGTGAGCGGCTCGCTTTTTACCGCCTCTGGTCATGCCAAAGGTAGCTAATTCATAATGAATGTGGGAGATTCCCATTTCATCGTTATTGGTGGCGTAGCGGCCTCGATGTAGATAGTCGCCAACATTGATTCGTTGTTGATGAATTTTATTGCTCCATCCAACGTTGTTGTTAGTGGCATGAATTAAGGCCCGATTGAAGCAGCCATAAAACTGCTTGGCAACTGCAATATTATCTGGGATTGGTTGTCCGTTTTGGTCCCTTAGTTTAAATATCAGGTGTGTGGTACCGTCCGGTAATTTTGCTTCCTGATAGGAAGTCTTGGGACAGAATTGTTGCATCAATTTGCTTTGGACTTCCATATTGCCAATAGTCAGGACAGCGGTGGCTTTCTTTTTCCGTTTAAGGTAGTTTTTAACGCTGCCATACTGCCGCTCAGCGTGTCCTTTTTCTCGTTGGTACTTATCGTGTTCCTCAACATAATCTTTGAAATGTTCATCGTTCCATTGGTCGATTGCTGCTCGTGTTTTCGGTGATTCATCATATTGATTAAATTGAGTTTCGCTAAACACAATATCTTGGTTAGCGTGGTTAATCTTTTCGTCATGTTCAACGTGCTTCTGAATGCCAGAATAACCGTTCTTATCCTTGGCTTGTAAATCTGTTGTTACCGTGCATTTAATCGCCATATTATCATCACCCATATCGTAATCTTGTTACCACCATTGTAACACATTCGGTAATAAGTAAAGTGGTTATACTATCCAATTTACTAGCTCCCTAGTCAAAATGTAGTAATCCATTTTGACGGTCGCTCTCGCCGAGGGCATTAGGAACACATTTCCTAATAACCATTGATTTAATTTTCAAGATTGCATTTGAAAATTAAATATTACCTTTTAATCAAAAGGTAATGCCAAAATAAAAATTCCCAATGTCTTTCGACAAAGGGAATTTTATTCAAAACAATATTAACAATTAGTTGCTGTGTTTTGAGCCATTGAGTAATTCATTATTATTTAATGGATTACTTCCCAATGGCTGCTTGTAATTTTGTGTGACTGCTTCTTGTTTAGCTTTAGCTAAAAAGGCGTTCACAAAATCAACAATATCTTTCCGAGAATATGGCTTCTGTTCCTCGCCAATTTCGGATTGAATAACATCATCTAACACAGACTTAGTGTTGCTGTTATTCATTGATGAAATCATGATAGCTTCGGCTAATTCAGCTTTCCATTTTAGTTCGTTTAATGCTAAAACATCAGCGTCATGTTTCATTTGCAGTTTCTTATATTCCATATCTTCTGGAACTGTGCGGCCGCTTAACTTCTTGGCTTTCAGTTCTTGCCAACGAGCAATGGTTTTTGGAGACATCATGGACAAAACTTCTTTCTAAATATAATTAAAATAAGTCAGAATGGGTCCCAATACCAACTAAATAAACGATTTCTTGGTTAGTTCGAATATATAGCAATAAATGGTCGCCATTATGACCGTCAAAGTGAAGGTCTAATCCTTTAATTTCAACCTGACTAAGGGAACCCAAACGATTCTTAATTTGGCTTTTTTGCTGTGCCGTCAAAGTAATTGAGTGTTCGTAAAAATAATCGGGAATTGGTTCATCATTTAGAAAGCAATTAATTACATATTCCCATGGTGAGCGATGGTCATCTGGAAATGGGACTTCACCATGGAAAATACTATGCCAACGTGGGTTCTTCTTTACCTTTTTACGCTGCTTCTTAAAATGATTGGTCGGGATAACTTTACTCATCTAACAATTTCTCCAGTTCATTATAAGAAGAAGCGCCTTTTAGCTTGTGTTCGCTTAAATCATCAACTGCTTCGTTAATTGATGACATGGTTTCTGCATTAGGAATACCCCAATACTTTGGTAGGCCATCATTAGCTACAGAAGACAAGGTCATACGAATAAAACTAGAAATGGATAGCCCATGAGCGGCTAATTCTTTGCTAGCCCTTTCTTTAACGTCAACTGGGATACGACTATCTACTCTTGCGTCCATACTAATCACCTCGCCTATATTGTATGACAAATGACACACAAAATCAAAAATGGAACAAATTTGGTATTCTACCGCGCTACCGCTTGCTGGACTCGTTAATCAGACCGGTTTATGACTAAACCTAACCTGATTAACGAGTGAGATTGTAAGGTTACTGCTTAATCAAACTTAACTTCATCGAGCATCTTTTCACGGCTAACCTGGTCCAATCCCAGATATTTTAAGGTCATAGCTTCAGATGTATGGTTTAAAAGGCTCATCACCAGGCCAATATTGTAATGGGTTTGCGTGTAAACTCGGTAGGCGCCTGTCTTTCTCATGCTGTGGGTCCCAAGGTAGTTAATTCCTAGTAAGTCACCAGTTCTAGCCATGATTTTGTAAAACTGCTTTTCTGTGATATGCCGAGAATGGTCCCGTGAGGAGGGGAAAAGCCACTCTGATTGAATGTTTTTCTCGTTTAGCCAGTTAAAATAGTCGATTAAGTCTTGTTTTACTGGTTTAAGGTATAAAACATTAGGTTTTCCGGTTTTTTTATCCCGAATATAAGCATTTTTCTTGATAGTTCCATCACTTTCATAGATTTCGCTGCGTCTGAGAGCCAATACATCACTTACCCGCAGCAGAGTGGCCTTGCCAACCTGAAAAATTGTGTAATTGCGACGCCCTTCGCGGAAATTATGGAGTAAAGTATCTTCAACTTCGTGGAGGACATTGGTATCTTTGATGGGTAATACTAACTGTTTCATTATTTTTACGACCTTATTTGTGATTTATTCAACATCTTGAGCTTCTATCTTTATATTATAGATATGCCATTTTAATTTCTTAAATATCATTTCCAAAAATATTAGTATTAATTAATACAATTATATAATCTTTTTAGGGATTTAATTACTTTGATAGATTAGCCATTTAATTGGTATAAAAGATATATA
>NZ_JACSQB010000184.1 GCF_014836835.1 Clostridium faecium
AAGAAATTCACAAAAGGCTATAAGTAAAATTATAGTCTTTTTTTTATAAAGTATTAAATTTAAGCTAATGTTAAAGAATCATATTTATAATGTTAAAATGAAAAAAATATGATATAATATTCTAAAATTTGAAAAATATTCTTCAATTTTAAAATATTTTTAAATTTATGTATGAAAAATCATAAAAACCTAAAAAATTATCTTATAACTTCAAAAAACAATCAGCTAAAAATTTTTCAGTTGTCAATGGTCAATTTTCTATTATATAAATATAAGCGCAGCAACTTGTTAATACAAATTCTTAAGTATACAGATTAAATTTAGAGATGGCATATCTATATATGTACAGGGGGAGAATTAAATGAGGGTAACATTATTTACGATAATTCTTTTATTATTGTATACTCTTTCTTACAATGTTTTAAGTCCAACTATAACTTTTTTAATTATGTCATGTACATTTTTTATTATGGCAGTGCTTTTTTCTTTTAAAAAAGAATTTTATTATAAGTATATTAACTTTGTAAACCCTAAGTTTTATTATAGGTTTAATTTAAAAGATGAAAAATTTAAAAATAGAAATAAAAAGATAAGTACTATATGTTTATTTTTGATGTCTATAGCAACACTTATGAATTCAAGTCTTTGTAATGAAATAAGTACAGAATTTACAGTGAAATTTAATTTAAAGAATATTATAATTATGTTCATTTCGATGTTTGTAATATATTTTATTAGTGCATATATATTTAGAAAGAATAAGACAACTGTTCAATATGCAATATTTTCAATACTATTAGTTATAATTACAGCTATAATTATTATAGCAATATTGATATTTATGAATATAGAAATATTTTAAAAATAGTATAAATTAGAGTGAGGGGGATTTTTATGTACATTGGCAAAAAAGTAAGATTAAGAGAATATAGAAAAGAGGATATAAAACAAGCACAGGACTTTATGAATGATGAAGAAATTAGAAGTTTATTAGCTCCAGGAATACCATATCCATATACTTATGAAGATGAATTAAAATGGTTTGAAGATCAATCAGCAAATAAAGATTTATATAATTTTGCCATAGAAACATTAGAAGATAAAAAATACATTGGTGGTTGTGGTATAAATAATATTGATTGGAAAAATAGTGTAGTTACTGTTGGAATATTTATAGGAGATAAAGATTATCAAGGAAAAGGATATGGAACTGATGCAATGAAAGTTCTTATGAATTTTATATTTGAAGAAATGAATATAAATAAAATAAAACTGAATGTATATGCATTCAATGAAAGAGCTATAAAAAGCTATGAAAAATGTGGATTTAAAAAAGAAGGATTACTTAGACAAGAAATATTTAGACAAGGTAAATACAATGATGAAGTTGTAATGGGAATTTTGAGAGAAGAATACTATAGAAATTAAAAATTAATAATGAAGAATTGAGGATGAAATTTATTCTAAAAAACTCCAAATGCTTTGGCTATGGAGTTTTAACTATAATTCCTATCTTTCATCCTTAATTTTTGATTATTGGAAAATATTTCTTTGTTATGGGAATTAAAATCATGTATAAGTTAAATTTTTGTTGAGGAACCATATAGAAAGGTTCTTTTATGAGTTTATAAAAAATATATTAATCGTACAAATCAAAATCAATTTTATCATAATTAATGTCATCACTATCATTAAAACACATATACACGCTTGAATCCATATCTGCTGAACATTGCGGACAAACAACTATAAACTTCCCAAAGGAACCATCAATTTTGCATAAATCTTTCCATGAGCATAACTTACCGCATTGCTCACATTCTTTTAAATCATAAGATTTATTATTAAATAATTTACCTAAAGAACTCATGTCATTCCTCCCTTGTTTAAATTAATAATTATATGATATAAATAGTATTTTAACATATAATTACATAAAAGGTTATATCTTAATTTCAAATTTATAAAGGTATTATGGAATATTTGTTGAATTTAAACAGTAAAATTTTGTTAAGATAATTTTAAATAAAAGGAGATTTAATATGAAGAAAACAGTAGATTTATTTATAAGTGTTATTCTTTTTATTTGGACATTTTTAATTTTTATATACAAGATGATATTATCCAGTGATATTCCAGTTTTTATTTCTTTAAATGAATTTGTACACTTTGTAATAGGAATATTGTTATATACCATTATTCAATTATTTTATATTAAAAGAGCAAACTTATACTTATTAAATTTAACTTCATTAATTTTACCAATGACATTTTGGTCTATTACATTAGTAAGTGCATTGATTTATAAGTATCATAAATATGATACTGTATTAGACATAATTGGTTTTTCATGTATGTTAATTATATTTTTATACTATTGTTATAAAGTATTAAAAAGTAGAAAAAAAGGGGTTAGCTATGATTAGAAAATTAAGTGAGAATGATAACTCATCAGTTATGGAATTTTTAAAAAGTGAGGCAGAAATTAATCACTATTTAATAAGTGACATTGAAGAATTTGGATATAATGAAAGTTTTCAAGAAGTATATGGAGAGTTTAATAATAATAAATTAAATTGTATTCTTCTTAAATGTTTTGGTTTTGTTATGGTATATGCTAAAGGTAATTTTGATATAAAAGGAATAACAGAAGTTATAGAAAGCTTTGGTAACTTTTATATGTTAGTAGGAAAGGAAGAAGTGGTATCAAAATTTGAAAAAACTATTCCAAATTTAGCAGCTCCAGAAAAAAATTATTACAGTATCTTAAGAAACATTAATCCTAATTTTAAAGTAAATAATAATATAGAAGTTAAAAAAATAAATATAGATGATGTGGATAGGATACTTAAATTAAGAGATAAAATTAAAGAATTTAAAAGCGGAAGCAGAAATTTTAAAGAAATGCTGCAAAGAGATTTTGAGAGTAAAACTGCAAGGGGATACTATGTGGAAATAGATGATGAGATAGTGTCTTATGCTCAAACTTCACTTGAAAATAATTTTTCAGCAATGGTGGTAAATGTTATGACAGAGGAAAAATATAGAGGATATGGTTATGCTTCAGCTTGTTTAAATACATTATGTAAGGATATGTTGAAAGAAGAAAAAACCTTATGCCTTTATTATGAAAATCCAAAGGCAGGAAGAGTTTATAAAAAGATTGGATTTAAAGAAACAGGTACATGGAGTATGTATAAAAAAATAAGAGACAAATAGAATGTAATTTTAACTTTTACATCAGGAATAATTGAATATAATTATTCTTTATATTGAGAAAAAAATTTAGTTCCATGATAATAAATATATGGAATAGATAGCAAAGAACATTGGCAATATTTTGGGGAACAACGCCAAGCTCTTTAGGGGTACCTTGGGGTGGAAAATCCATAATTGTTCATTGCCAATAATCAATTCTCAATTATATAAATATAAACTAAAACAATTTGGAACACAAATTCTTAAGTATACAGATTAAGTTTAGAAGTATTACATTTATATAATAAGCTTAACCTTAGTAGAATAGATTAAGTTAATATGTTAAAATTTACATATATATTTTGAAAGGAGAGGTTCAAATGACAGTCAGCATATATCTAGGAATAGAGGTTAGAGTTCTATAAACAGGGATTAAACCTGTGAAATCTAGAATATTTACATTAGGTTTTCCTTGTTTTTAGAGTCTATTTATTAATGGACTTAAATAGGGAGGATATAATATTGAGTTATATAAATGGAAAAAATGTTTTGCCTAAAGAATTATTAGAAGAAATACAAAAGTATGTGGAAGGTGAAATCATTTATATACCCAAAAAAAGTAAGAAGATTTCTTGGGGTGAGAAGAGTGGATATAGAAAAGAATTAAATGAAAGAAACAGTAAAATAGTTTCGCTTTTTAATTCTGGATTGTCTATAAATAAATTATCAACACTTTATTGCCTATCAGAAGATAGTGTAAGGAAAATTGTTTTTAAAGCTTGTAAGTAAAAGTTTTTTTAAAGATTTTACTGTTATAAGTTATTATAAAATGGTAGATAACAGGGGGATATAATATTGAGTTATTACGGAAGCTTATGCACGCAAATTTATGATTTAGATAAACCAACAGTAGAAAAAGAACAATTAGATTTTTATATGAGTTATGTGACAGATGTGAAAATGAGAATTTTAGAACCTATGTGTGGGTCAGGAAGATTTATCATACCTTTTTTAGAAGAGGGATTTAATATTGAAGGATTTGATATTTCAGATGATATGTTAAATTCTTGTAGAGAAAGGATGAAAGCTAAGAATTTAGTTGGCAATGTTTTTAATGCAGGAATTCATAATTTTCAGACAGAAAACAAATATGATTTAATCATGATACCTGCAGGTTCATTTTCATTATTGCTTGATGAAGAAATTGTTATATCAAGCCTAAATAGATTAAAAGAGAATTTAAATGATAATGGCACTTTGCTATTAGATGTATTAACAACAGAATGCAGGGCAGAGGAATGTGATAAATGGGAAGAAACAAATAGAATGACTAGAGCTGATGGCAAAGTTATAGTACAATATTCAAAGTCCCATTATGATAAAGTAAATAAAATTATTTCTTCTCCATTAAGATATGAACTTTTAGATGGTGATAAAATAATTGAAAGTGAAGAAATGGACTTTTCTATGAGATTATATGATATCAGTGAATTTGAAGAAATTTTGAAAAATGCAGGATTTAAACATATAAAAATAATAAGAAACTGTGGTATAGTTTCAGACACAAATGAAGAAAATGTAATATTTGAATGTAGAGTATAAATTTATTTATAATTTAATAATTTAATTTCATGTAATTATAAAATGAAATTTTTTAAAACTAGCAATTTTTATTGCTAGTTTTTATAGCTGTAAAGAATTATAGATATGCCATCTCTAAATTTAGTTTATTTTTGAGAATAATTAATACTTATTGATGTTTCTCCTAAACTCTAAATTCAAAATTTCAGATATTTCTCAGTAGTAACTTAAAAATTTAGAATTGATTAACTGTAGCGGTTAATAGTGTTCGTCATATATTTATTGAATAAATATTAAACTACAAGACCTATTAAAAAACTGGTAAACATTGTTCTCATCTACAGTAAAATACTAGCAAATCTAGTTTCTTCATAATATACTGCACTCCAGAGATTGTATCAATGGAAAATTCATAATCAAGGAGGAATTTATGAACATAAATATTTTATTGACAGAAATTATAGAAAAATATAAAAATTTATTGGAAGAAAATCTTTTGGGGATATATCTTCATGGTTCACTGGTTATGGGGTGTTTCAATAATGAGTCTAGCGATATTGATTTTATTGTAGTTGTAAGAGAAAAATTAAGTTTTAATATTAAAAGACAACTTATAGATATTTTATTAGATTTATCTCAATTTGCTCCTAAAAAAGGATTTGAAGTAAGTATTATTTTAGAGAAGTACAGTAAAAATTTTATATATCCTACTCCTTTTGAACTTCATTATTCTAATGAATATAAAGAGAGGTATATAAGAGATAGAGAATTTCTTTGTGAAAATGGACAAGACGCTGATTTAGCAGCACATATAACTATAATAAATAAAATGGGACGTTGTTTATATGGAAAAAGTATAAGTGAAGTTTTTGGAGATGTTCCTGAAAAATACTATATAAATTCTATCTTAAAAGATATAGAAAATGCAGTAGATGAAATAGGAGAAAACCCAGTATATACAATACTAAATTTATGCAGAGTTCTTTATTATCTAAAAGAAAAAGTAATATCTTCTAAGCAGGAAGGAGGAAACTGGGGAAAAAGAAATTATAAAGCATATGAAGATTTAATAGAAATAGCATTAAAGGTATATAGTGGTAACATCAATGAAGAAAAATGGAATGAAAAAGAGCTAAAAAATTTTGCAGCATACATGATAGAAGAAATAAATAAAACTTATAAGGGACGGTTCATGAATTTTAGTTAAAATTTAAAGCATATTTAGACAAGCTGTTTATTGATTTTTGAAAATT
>NZ_JACSQB010000127.1 GCF_014836835.1 Clostridium faecium
CCATACCCTACTGCACCCCAGGGGACTGTATAAAAAACAGCTATAAATTTAGGTTTTGCAACTGATTTTAATTTTGGTTAAAACTTATAATTTTGTTACAGACTCCAGGGGTGGAAAGAAAATGCGGAGAAATGTCTACAATTATGAATTTTTCACTGTTCACTGCTACGGACAATAAATTTGTAATTTCTCAATTGTATAAGGTTTTTTATTTTATATGAAAAATTTTAAAATTTTTCTTCTTTATGAAGGAATTAAAAAATTGTAGTGGAATATTAATGTAAAATAATGGTAATATTATACAATAGAGAATGGAAAATTTACAATTGACAATTAGGGTTGAAATTATTTTTGAAAAAAATAATTTCTTTAAATGCATCTACTGTAGCGGCGAACAGTGTTCGCCGCTACAAAATCAATTCTATATTTCTCAATTGTCCATTGTCAATTTTCAATTGTATAAGGAGGTTTTTATATGAAAAATAATAAATTTTTAACTTTTATAGTTGTGTTGATGTTTGTTGTGGGAGCAAAGGCTTTAAATGCTTTTCCTAAGGAAGTTAAAATAGTATCACCAAAGGGAGAAAAGAATTTAACGCTGCTTACTAATGGAGATGAAGGGGAAAGGCTTTTAGTAAATTATGATATACCACTGCCTAAAGAATATGAAGGAGAAGAGGTAATATGGTATAACCCTGAAGGAGAAGAAACTATATATGTAGATACTACTTATCTTGGTGAATATAAATATACCTACAAAGGTAAACAGTCTAATAAAAAAGGAAGCAAGATTTTTTCAGTAGAAGAGGATATAACCTCCATACAGGACATAAGAGTCACTTTAAAGGTAGAGGAGAGTTATATGTTACCTGACAAAGTACAAGCTGTTCTTGGAGATGGAGAAGAAGTATATAGAGAAGTGGTTTGGTATGATGTATCTGGAAAGGGTACTACTATTGTAGAAACTCATAGAGAAGGAACTCAAATTTTCTTTGGAAGAGTAAAGGGTTATAAAAATCCAATAATGGCAAATATAGAAGTTCTAAAAACAATTAATAAATAATATATATGGTAAAGGTTAGCATTTAATATAATAAGTTTTTAAACTATAAGTAAATTTTTAAGAAAAAATATTGGGATAAAATTTGTAATAATAAAAAACTTAAAATTGACTATTAATTATAAGTGCAATTAGACTAATGCCCTAGAAAACTAGATAGAGCAATTATTAACAATTTTATGACTATTCTGTAAAAGTAGAAAAAAGGCGTAAAATGTCGCTTAAATTATAGGAAAATTAGTAATATTTTAATATAAATAATATAAAATTAAAAAAAATAAAAAACAATAAAAAAAGACAAAAAAAATAAAAAAATATAAAAAAAGTTGAAAGGAAAAAGAAGAAAAAAAGAGAATATCTTATCCGTAATAGTAAATAAATGCACGACTATCTTTTTGTAGATAGTGCTATCTACATGATAGAAAATATCCTGTCATGATTAAATTGTCTAAATATAAAAATACTGCAATATTTTTATATACATTAGATAATGTAAGTTTACGGATAAGATATTCCATAGAAAAATAAAAAGATGAAAATTTAAACAAAGACATAATTGTTTAAAATTAAGTCTTCATTAAAAAAATAATTACTTGGCAACTTTTATTATACTATAAACGTATATTCTATGGAAAGAAAAAAATCCATAAAACTTTGTTTATATCATGGGGGATTTTAATTTAGCTTAAAATTAACTTTGTTAAAAATTAACTTTGTTAATTATTAATATGTAAATATACATGTAAAGCTCTAGTGCTGCTGAAGCACCTCAGTATAATTATGGAACATGACCTTAATACATTAAAAGATATGGTAAGGATCGTAGACGAGATGAATTTAAGTATCTTGAAAGTAGATGTGCTAAAGAAGGAAATGTTCTATAAAATGCTGAGAGAAGCGAAAGCTAGCATTAGACAGAATGGATTTACTAAAAAGAAAAGGGGAGTAAAAAGATGAAAAAAAGTTCAAGAGTTATTTCAACACTATTACTTGGTGCTACTCTTACATCAGCAGTTGCTACAAACGTATTCGCTGTTGAATCAAAAGAGACTATCGAGAAAAAATTATTAGCTGGAAACAACAGATATGAGACAGCTGTAAAAGTAAGTGAAAAATGGGAAAAGGCTGACAACGTAGTTTTAGTTAACGCTTTAGCTATGGCAGACGCACTAGCAGCTACACCACTTGCAAAATTAAAAGATGCTCCAATTCTTTTAACAGATGCTACAGAATTAACAAAAGCTACTAAAGAAAGAATTGAAAAATTAGGAGCTAAAAACGTATTCGTAGTAGGTGGAGAAGGCGTAGTTTCTAAAGCAGTTGTTGCTGAATTAGAAAAAGCTGGATTAAAAGTAGAAAGAATATCTGGAGTTGACAGATTTGAAACATCAGCAAAAGTAGCTAAAGAATTAAATGCTGACAAAGTTGCTGTTGTTAATGGATTAAATGGAAGATTAGCAGACGCATTATCAGTTGCTGCACCAGCTGCTGAAAACAACATGGCTATATTACTTACAAATGGTAAAGATTTAGGAGCTGTTAAAGATGCTGCTAAAGATAAAGAAGCTGTAGTTGTTGGAGGAAGCGCAGTAGTTGCTGACTCAATCAAAAGCGATTTAAAAGCAGAAAGACTTGGCGGAGCTAACAGAAATGAAACTAACGCTGAAGTAATGAAAAAATACTATGGCGATAAACAAGTTAAATCAGTATATGTTGCTAAAGATGGTGCAGCTCAAGAAAACCAATTAGTTGACGCATTAGCAGCAGGACCAGTTGCTGGTAAAGAAGGAGCTCCAATAGTATTAGCTGGAAGCAAATTAGCTGATGGACAAAAGAAATTCTTAGAAGGACAAGGCGAAGTTGCTACAGTTTATGAAGTTGGTGGCGGAATCAACACTAGCACTGTTAAAGACTTAATGACAGCTCTAGGAGTTAAAGATGTAGTAGACAAAGCTGAAGTTGCTTCAGTAAAAGCTACTAACCTAAAAGAAGTTGTAGTTACATTTGGAATGAAAGTTGATGCTGATTCAGCAGAAGATAAAACTAACTACTCAATAAATAAAAATGCTACAATAGAAAAAGTTGAATTAGCAGAAGATGGAAGAACTGCTGTAATAACAGTAGATGGAAATCTTAAAAACCAAGATAAATATAAATTAACTGTAGATACAGTATTAGCTGGAGATAAAGAAATAACTGCTAAAGATTATGAATTTACTCCAATAGACAATACATTACCAGAGGTTAAAGAAGTTGTTAATTTAGGAACTAAAGCAGTTAAAGTTGTGTTTACTGAACCAATTAAAAATATAAATTCTAACAATGTTAAATTAGATGGAAAATCATTCTATGGTTCAATTAACAATGAAGGCAGAGAAGTAATTTTAACTCCACATGAATCAAAAGCATTAGAAGTTGGAGATCATAAATTAGAAGTTGAAGGTGCAGAAGATTATGCAACTTTAAAATCATTAACTTCTGAGCATAAGTTTACTGTAGTTGAAGATAAAACAGCTCCAACAGTAGTAAAAACTGATGCAACATTAGAAAGAGTAAAGGTAACTTTCAGTGAAGATGTAGATCCAGAAACAGTAAGCGAATCAAGCCTTTACTATAAGAAAGATGATAAAAAAGTAAAAGCTAGCAGATACAAAAAAGTAGATGGAAAAACTTATACATTCTATTTTGATGGAGAAGAAAAAAGACTTCCAGGTTATGAAATGACAATGTACGTGGAAGATGTCAAAGACTATAGTGGTAATGTAATAAAAGAAAAAGAAATAAAAGTTAAACCAGAAGTTGATCAAACTAGACCAGTAGTTAGAAATGTTAGTGTTTCTTCAAATGGAAAAGTAATAACAGTAAAATTCAGTAAAAATATTGATAAAGAATCTTTAAAACCTAGTCAATTTGTTATAAAAGACGAAAATGATAAAATTAGAGGAATTAGCGACGTTAAAATCGGTGCTGAAGAAAATATTGTAGAAGTTACATTATATGAAGCACTTCCAGCTGGAAAGAATACTATAAAGATTTCTGGAGTTAAAGATGCAACTTATCTAAAAAATGTTATGCTAGATTATGAAAAAGTAATAAATACAAAAGATACAGAAGAGCCAGATGTTGCAGGAATTTCTACAAGTGATAAAAATAAAACTATAATTATCACTTTTGATAAGAAAATGGATCCAACAACATTAGATAAAATAAGTAATTATGCAATTGGATATGATGCAAATGCAACAGAGGAATCTTCTACAGATGAAGATGCATTAAAAGTAGGTAAGCAAGGTCTACCTAGTGATACAGAAATAACTGTGGTTGATGGTGGAAAATCTGTAAGATTAGTTTTACCAGAAAAAATTGATAAAGATGAAATTACTTTTGGTAAAAGATTAAAATATATTGAATATATGGGACTAAAAGATGCAGAAGGTAATTGGGTAAAAGGTTATAGTAAAAAATTAGTTATAAGAACTGATGATAAATCAAAAGCTAGATTAACTGAATATGATAAAGACAATTACGGTGATGCTCAAGGTATAGCTAAAGATAGAAATACTATAAAATTAAGATTTGAGCAAACTATAGGAAAGATTTCAACTGGTGCTTTTGAATTAAAAGCAGGAACAAGCACTATAGATATTAAAAATGTAAAAGCAGAAGGTGGATATGTAACAATCACTACTGAAGATAAATTACCAACTGCAACTACAGAAGATGATCTTACTTTAACAATAAAAGATGCAAGTAAGATTGAAACATCAACTGGATTAGAAGGAGTTGATGAAATACCAGATAGGATAGTAATATATGACCTTATATCTCCAGAAATAGATACAGATGAATTGAAAAATAAAAAAGAATATCCAGTAGATGGAAATAAAATAATAGTACCATTTACTGAAAATATAAAATCAGATAATGATGCTCTAGTAGGTTTATATGCTGAGAACTTTAAAGTTACTCAAATAGGAACTACAGAAAAGGTATTAAAAGCAGGAAAAGATTATACTACTACAGTGGACGGTAAAAAAGTAATAATAACTGTAAAAGCTAATAAAGAATATAGATATAAAGTAGAATTAGTTGATTCTTCTAATGGCAAAGCAAAATATATCCAAGATGGTAATGGAAACTTTGCTATGGCAAAAGATACACTTTATACTAATGGAACTTTAGAAACAGAATCTTCAGTAAAAGATGCTGAAAAGGCTAAAGAAGTAGATGAAATAATTAAAGCGTTACCAGCTGAAGATGATATAAAATTAACTGATAAGGCTAATATAGTAGCAGCAAGAAATGCTTATAATGGATTAACAGATGCACAAAAAGCATTAGTAACAAATATAAGCAAATTAGAAGCAGCAGAAGCAAAAATTACTGAGTTAGAAGGTAAAGCTAAAGAAGAAGCAGATAAAGCAGCAGCTAAAACAGTAGTAGATGCAATTGAAGCGTTACCAGCTAAAGATGATATAAAATTAACTGATGAGGCTAATATAGGAGCAGCAAGAAATGCTTATAATGGATTAACAGATGCACAAAAAGCATTAGTAACAAACTTACAAGTGTTAATAGATGCAGAAGCTAAAATTGCTGAATTAAAATAATTAAGGTATAATTTCAATGATTTAAGAAAGAGTTAATCAAGTGATTAGCTCTTTCTTCTTGTTTAGAAAATTATATATAATAAAGTCTTATTTAACATGAGTTCGAAAAATAAAATAGTTGATGGATAAATATGGTTACAAAAAAACACAAAAAAGTACTCCTGTAATCTTGCGGTATAATATTCCAGTTAAACTAAAGTCACGTAGTTATCTAACCTTAGAGATGGTTTCTTAGGAAGAAAGCCGTATGCAACCAATCCAGAAACTATATTTACTATAAAATTAGTAAAACTTCTATGCCTACTATGCTCTATCTGACATATGTTTTTTAAATGGTCATTTATAGTTTCAATAA
>NZ_JACSQB010000089.1 GCF_014836835.1 Clostridium faecium
TACTGTAAAGAATTTAGGCAATGTTGTACATAAAAATATTAGCAACTTAGTACATTTTTATTTTAGCATTAATAACTTGAGTGTGTCCGTTCTCGGAAACATATCCACTGCATTTTTGGCACTATCGGTAGACGGGAACATGTCAACCAGCTATAGTCTGCTAGTTAGATAGAATTTCAATAATTTTTTACAAATCAAACAAATCATAAACAGGTGGTTCGAGTCTATCCCAGTAGTCTCCTTCAGCTTCAAACAAAGTTGCTATTCCAAACTCTATTGCACCGAATTCATTACGTTTGTATTCTTCCCAATTATCCCATGCTTCAGGGTTTACAACAATATTTTCACTAATCATGGGTAACAAATTATTGATATATATTTTCTTCTTTTCTTCTGGCAAACTCAAGAGTTGCTGTTTATACTTTGCAAATAAAGCATCATTTTCCTTGAGCCAAGATATAATGCAATATGTTTTCTCGCCTTCTGGAAACACCATAACAAAAATATGCTTTGCTGAAACATTAGGATTTAGCAAGTTTTGTATTTTGTTCCCTTCCAAATCATGTGTCATAGCTTCAAAACCAGTACCCGCAAATCTAACTGGTTGATCAAACTCCCACACAACACTAGAAAGCACATCATAGTTACCAGTCAATAAAGCAGTATCAAAGATTTTTTTAACATTCTGAAAATCATCAATTGCCATATGCATTCCACGATATGGATTATCTTCATCTGGTATATCTGCTAATGACGGTTTTATTTTAAACATGTACCTTTCTATGTTAACAACTTCTTGCTTTGAAATGAGTCATAAAGCAACTTCACTTTCTTTATTGAGAGCGAAGTTGCTTTTGTTTAATTTAGGTTTTTGAGGAAAACCAAACTAAAATATACTAACTGTTTTTATTTAAGTTCATATTGTTGAAAATTTTTACAATTTCATACCAAAGAACTGATACAGCTGCAATACCTACGGCTATAAAGAACTGTGATAATGATAATGGTGCAAGATTTAGAATTCTGTTAAGAGGAGTGTAAAGCATTAACAAAAGACCTGCAACAGTACCAATAATAACAGCCCACATAACTTTATCTTTAATTAGATATTTCATCGTCTTAAATGCATTATCATAATTTGAACTGTTTACTTGAACTAAAAATAAATTTGCAATCATTATAATACTAAGTCCCATTGTTCTCGCCAATTGTGGATTTTCAGGTTGTTGTTTAATAAGCATATAATATGTTCCAAAAGAAGCTATGAATATAGCCAGCCCCTGTAGAATACTTTTTGTCAATACTCCAGCTGTAAGAATTTTTTCATTAGGATCCCTTGGTTTTCGATCCATTATGTTACTTTCAGCAGGCTGACGTTCTAAAACAATAGAACAAGTTGGGTCAATAATAAGCTCTAAAAGCACAACATGCACAGGAAGCAATAAAAGACTTGCAGGACTAATATTTAAAAGAGGTGCAAACAGTGATGCAAATGCAATAGGAATATGAATAGTAAATACATAACCTATAGCTTTTTTGATGTTATCATAAATTCTTCTTCCATCTTCAATTGTATGAACAATTGTTGAAAAGTTATCATCCATCAAAATTAAATCAGCAGCTTCTCTTGCAACCTCAGAGCCACGCTTGCCCATTGCAATTCCTATATCTGCATATTTAAGAGCTGGAGCATCATTCACACCATCACCTGTCATGGCAACAACTTCACCATTTTCCTTAAATGCTTTAACTATGCGCATTTTATGTTCCGGCAAAACTCTTGAAAATATATTTGCATCATGGACACGTTCCATAAGTTCAGAATCTGTCATATTGTTCAGTTCATCACCAGTAATAATATTATCGCTGTTTTTCATTCCAATTTGTTTTGCAATGGAACTTGCCGTGATTCCATTATCACCAGTAATCATTACTACACGAACCCCTGCTTTATTACACATCTTGATATCTTCTTTCACAGATTCTCTTGGAGGATCAGCAAGACCAATTAAACCTAAAAATGTTAACTTGCAATCAGTAATATTATCAGGAATGTCAGATTCACTCTTTGGATTCATTGTACCAACAGCTATTACTCTTAAACCTTCCCTTGACATTTCATTTATTTTATTTTCAATTTGCTTTCTTTGTTCGTCTGATAATTTGCATATAGTCAATATACTTTCAGGCGAACCTTTTGCTGCAATAACAATTTCTCCATCATGTCGCCAAACATGCCCCATCATTTTAAGTTCATTTGTAAATGCATATTCGGATATCAGTTCACCACCAAATAAATGGTCTTTTGAAATTCCAATGCTTTCACAATGTAAAAGCATTGCCTTCTCCATTGGGTCATATGCATCTGTTTCACAGCCAAGCCCCATAATTTCACATAAGTTATAATTATCATCATCAATTGCCCAAGTATCCTGAACAGCCATTTTGTTCATTGTAATCGTACCTGTTTTATCTACACAAAGAACTGATACAGCACCTAATGTTTCAACAGAAGAAAGCTTGTGAACAAGAGACTGTTTTTTAGCAAGACGCCATGCACCCATAGATAAGAACACTGTCAATATAACAGGAAATTCTTCAGGTATCATAGCCATTGCTAAAGTTATTCCTGATAAAATACTTTCAATAATTCTATCTGTAAATTTATGATCCGGAATATTGAAATAAGTTATTACTGTAACAAGAATAAATAAAATACCTGCTATTATTGCACATGTCTTAACAATGCTGTTTGTTTGCTTTTCTAAAGGCGTTGGACTGTCTGGAGCAGATGCTACATTAATACCTATTTTACCATACTCTGTATTAGAGCCTATTTTATCTACAAGAATTGTAGCACTTCCTTGCGTAACGAGAGTACCTGCATAGCAGTAATCCTTGCGCCAATAATCTGTATTATTTTTATCGGCATTATCAACAGTCACTTTCCAAACACCTACAGATTCACCTGTAAGAGATGATTCGTCAACACAAAGATCACTTGCCTTGATAACCTCACCATCAGCAGGAATTTTAACGCCTTCGTTGATTATCATTAAATCAGTTGGGACTAAGTCTTCACTTAAAATTGTCTGCTCTTTTCCATCTCGAATAACTATTACATGTGGAGCTGATAAATCTTTAAGTGCATTTAATGTTTTGTCTGTCTTCCATTCCTGAATTATTTCTATACTGATGATACCAATTACAAAGATTAGCATAATCACACCATCTCGTGGTTCACCTAATATAAAATAGATGATTGATGCAACAATTAACAATAAAAACATCGGCTCTAAAACAATGTGAATAACCTTGCTAATAAAACTTTGTTTTTTTACAGTTGCCAGTTCGTTTTTACCAAACTGTTCCTGCAACTTTTTGGCTTGCTCACTTGTCAAGCCTTCTAAATTTTGATTTTTTTGTTCTGTCATAATAAGTTACCTCCAGTTTTTGCTTTTTAAGCATTATTAAGATAGCTCTATGGCATTGCAAATTCTAATTATATGTTTCAAATAAGTATAAAAAAACACACCTATGAAACATTTTACTGTCCCACAGATGTGAAATAATTCAATCTGCTGCTGTTTCCAGCCCGGCCCCACGAACAATATTGTTCATCGCCTGCTCAGTTTGTACCGTAGATTTATATGCAGTGCAAAGAGATTTTTATATTATAATATATGAAAATTATTTTGTCAAGTGCAATTCAATTTCCATTTTATATTATCCAATAATCAGGTGCTGATTATATATGTTGCAATTACAGTATTTGTTTACATTTTTTATATTAAAGTCATATTGTTGCCTTATTTAAGAATTATCTTTTTATGATATTCAATGGCAAAACATCTATATGTATAAAGGAAAATATGCTGTATGCTTTTGTCAAACATTCCATCCTCGATAGGTTGAAATACCGTCTTATCGTGATATCCACAAAATCCTGTAAAAACAGTTGCTTCTTTTCTACCGTACACAGTCATTGGCGCAAATGGATTGTCCGATTTTGGACAAGGCATATACACTATACCATTAGAAGATAAACGCTTGATTATTTTATTGTTTTGGATTGAATGTGCCCCGATTATTTTTTCAGAGCATTCGTCTGATTTAGGATGTAGACATCTTTTAATTCTCGATTCTTTTCGCACTTTTTTATAGGTTTCTAGAAGATTAAGTGGATTAGAATAGTAAACATCATCAGCTTTTCCAAGACAACATTTTTTATATTTTTTGCCGCTACCACATGGACAAGGATCATTTCTTCCTATTCTCATTATTTTTCACCTTCATTCGCAAATAGTACTAAACAAACCGTCGTGTCTTTCAACAGATTCTGAACTCCAGTTATCCTAGTGTCTATAATAACATCTGTACTCAAAAATCTATATTTCCTCACAACTGGTTATTTGCTCAGGCGGAATATCTATTTCGTCTTTTATATATAAGAACACTTCAGAAATCAAATTATTATTAGCTCGATCAATCGCACGGCTTACCATCCACCGTTTTATATGTACAATTTCCTCATCTGTCAGTTCTTCTTGAGTATCATTTAAGTCAAAATTGAACCGATGGATTTGATCTATCGTTGCGTAAAAATTCACTTTATAGCCTTTACTACGTTTAGCCCATTCTTCCTCCATCTTTTTCAAATCCGGAAAAGCAGCGGAAAGTTTCATCAAAAATTCTGGTCTTTCATGAATATTTGTTCCATAGGAAAAAATATCATCATTCATCATAAATCCATTAACGCAATAGTCGTAATAAACTCGATGTGCAATCGGCTTGAGATATTTCTCCGGAGACATTGAATAATCATTATTCCTATACCAATCATAATCCACATTGTACTCTTTACCTTTATAGAACAATAAACGTCTTTCCACATCAAAAAATACGCCATTGGATTTTAGCATTCTGCTTAATAGAGTATCCCCAGATAAAACCTTTTGGAGATTCTTTAAGCCTTGACTATGAATTTCTCCGCATTCATCTAAAGACCCTATAACATGAAATCCCCATATTCTAATAGTATCCATATTGATGTTATTTACCTTTGCTGCATTGCGATCCCAAAATTTTTCAAACTCATTATTACTATTGATAATAAGCTCTTCAATATATTCTTCTCCAGACATATTAAAGAAAGTAAGTAAAAAATCATACGCTCTATCAGGTGTTCTCAAGTCAAAATCATACATTTAACTACCTACCTTCTATAATCATAGCTTTGGTTTTGGCAACTTAATATTAGTGTTACCACCAAGAATGCTTGCGCCTATACCAACAACTGTAAAGACTGCCAATGTGCCTAACGAAATCATTCTCCAGTTAAATCCTTTGTTTTCTGTATCCTTACTTTCGGCCATTTTTGCAATTTCCATCATTTTTTCGATGTAATATTTTTTCTCCTCGAAAGGCAAGTCACCCTTCGCCAAACAAGTCTTTAAGGCATCAATGACTTCATTGTATATGTCATAGCACTGCTTGCTACTCGCTGAATTTCCATCCAGTGTTTTTTCCATGACACTTCTATAATCTTTCAGCACTTCCAAAGCCATTTTTGCAAACTCTGGGAATTGCTCTAACGCTTTCTTTGCAACTTCTGGCTCCATATTCTGCAGCATGGATGCAAAAGTCATAATTTTATCTTTTGTAATATACCGAAAATCCGGAATATTCAATTGTTGTAAAACTTCTCGTTCTGTTAATTGTATAAATGTCAATATTAAAATGTAACTTTTTGATCATTTAAGAATGTAGCTTTTACTCATCTTCTTCTTTAATATG
>NZ_JACSQB010000164.1 GCF_014836835.1 Clostridium faecium
ATATAACTTTTAAAAATATTTTTTGTAATAAAATGTAAAGTTTTTAAATTCTAATTTTCAAAATATTAACATCTTTTTTATTGCTATGGTGATATAATATATAATAAAAACAATAATTAACAGCGGTTGATTATTGTTTTTTATTATATAAATGATTATTTTTAATATATTTAATAAAAGGAGATGATTTAATGAATTATACTTTAACTACTATGGAAGCATTTGAAATACTTTATCATAATCCAACATATAGAGCTATAAATGCTGAAGGTCATACTTTAGAGCTTAGAGGGGAAGAAAAATATATTATTCATCGTCGTGTTAAGCTTGCTAAAAATAAACATGTTAGTATGAAAGATACTTGGCGAATTATAAAACCTATCCCTTACGAAAAAGCAAATGAATTATTTAAAAATCTTAGAACTATTGAGTGTAGATTTGATGATGGAGTGAAAAAAATATATAGCAAAATGCCTATTAATGGTCAATTCATTATAGAAAGTGATTTGCCATATTGTAAGAATTGTTTATGGTATTGTTTTAGCTATACAGATGAGGAGTAATTTTATAGTAATTATTTATGGATATTTTTGAAAATCATTATAAGTTATAAAAACAATAGGAATATGGAATATCCTATTGTTTTTTACTTATAGAAAAATTTTGCTTTATTACATATTAAATTGATTTTTTTGTAATTTGTATCATATTTTGTAATCAAATATATAATATTATAGAGATATTTTTAGGAGGTCAATTATGAATTACAAAAGAAATGATATGAAAGGACTTAAAGGAAGTGAAACTGAAAAAAATTTACTTAGAACCTTTGCTGGTGAATCAAGAGCATCAAATAAATATATGCTCTTTGCAGAAAAAGCTAAAGAAGATGGATATCAATATGTAGCTGAAGTCTTTGAGGAAACCTCTGGCAATGAAAGAGCCCATAGTAGAGTAGTCTATAGAGATTTCTTAAAGCAAGTAAGATCTACTGCGAATAATTTAATGTCTGCTATAAAAGGTGAAACTGAAGAATTTACTAAACTTTATAAAGAATATGAAGATACAGCTAGAAAAGAAGGTTTTAATGAAATTGCAGATTTTTATAAAGAATTAAGAGAAGTAGAAGAATCTCATGAAAAGAGATTTCAGGCACTATATGATAGAATTAAAAATGATACCATGTTTAAAAGTGACAAAGTGGAATTTTGGCAATGCATGAATTGTGGATATATACATGAAGGTAAAGAAGCACCTAATGTATGTCCTTTATGTAAATACCCTAGAGCTTACTTTAAAATTATGTGTAGAAATTATGAATTATAATAGAAAAATAAGCAGTGTATTAAAGCTGCTTATTTTTATCTGCATAAAATATATATTATATTATTGTGCATTTAAAACCAATTCCTCTAAAGCAATAGCAAATTGGTCTGGACAGGACGTTGAAGTTCTGCAAGATACTCCTTTTAGCTTTTTAACAACATCATTAACTTCCATTCCTTCTACTAATACTGATACTCCTTTAGTATTTCCTGGACATCCTTTAACAAATTGAACATTTTTAACTTTATTATCCTCTACCTCAAAGTTAATTTCTGTTGCACAACAACCTTTTGTTTTATAAGTGTATTTCATGATTTTCTCCCCAATCTATAGTCTTATTCATATATGAATATACATAAAAAACCTATAAGATGCAATATATTTATAAAAAAGAAATTTGATGAATTCCCTTTTTCAATTAAAAATTGACGATTGACAATGGACAATTGTGGCATCAATCAGTGTTCACCATATGACTAGCAACATAAGTTGCTAGTCAAAAATATCTATTCAAAGAAATTATTTTGTTAAAAAATAATTTTCTCCTTAATTATCAATTCTCCATTCTCAATTATTTTATGTATATACATCTGTATAAATAATGTTTGACACCCCCATTTTATTTATCTATAATTTCATTAAAGTATAGTTTTATTAGGAGAGAGATATATGTTTAATAATATTAATGACTATGTTAATTCACTTGAAAGTATTATTTCTTTAATCAAAGAAAAATCTAAAAATTCTATTTCAATTAAAGAGCTGTCTAAAAGAGAAACTGCCCTTGTAGTTATTGACATGATAAATGGCTTTGCTAAATCTGGAAATCTTTATAGTCCTAGAGTATCTGCTTTAATTCCTGAAATTTATTCTATTATGAAGTATTGTAGTGATGAAAATATAGAAATTATTGCTTTTGGTGACAGTCACACAAATTTATCACCAGAATTTAATTCTTATCCTGAGCACTGCATTAAAGGTACTTTTGAAGCAGATATGGTTGAACCATTAAAATCTATTAAAAATTATAATTTCATAGAAAAAAACTCAACTAATGGATTTTTAGAAGAAAAGTTTCAAAACTTTCTTAAAGATAATCCTAAAATAACTAATTTTATTATTGTAGGAGATTGTACTGATATTTGTATTGAACAATTTGCTTCTACACTTAAAGCACATTTTAATAAAAACAATATTGCTTCTAGAATAATTGTTCCTATAAATGCTGTAGATACTTATGATTTGCCACCTCATCATGGAGATTTAATGCATTTACTAGGATTATTTATGATGATAAATAATGGGATAGAAATAATAAATTCAATCAAGTAATTATTTGAATAATCTTTTGGGAATACTATCATAGATATACTATTTCTAAATTTAATCTGTATACTTAAGAATTTGCATTAACAAATTTCTTATCAGCTCTAGAAGTACCTCTTGTTGCCCTTTCCTTATATTCATGTACTAGTTCTAAGTTGCCTTAGCTTATATTTATATAATTGAGAAGTGACCATTGACAATGGACAATTATGGATTTTCCACCGCTGGGGTACAGTATGATATGGTACTATATCTGCAACATTGGATGATAATTTAGTAACATTGGTTATTTTTATAATATTAGTATTATATCACTGGTTTTACTTTTAAGCTTTACTACACCCCAGTGTAATCCTAAAGGGCTTCGCGCTGCTTTCCAGAGGTGGTAAAAAAATTAATTAAAGAAATTAGTTTGATAGGATTAATTTCAACCATAATTGTCAATTTTTTTAATTGTTAATTTATATATCAAACTGTTAACTTATGACTAAATATAAGTTAAAATTTAAATTAATGCATAATTAGAGGTGATAGTTATGAGCCAAAAGGATAAAAAAATTCACTTATTTTTATTATTTACTATTATCATAATTTTAGCATGGTCAGGTATTAGACCTTATAACCGCTTAAATTGGTTTTTTGAAATTTTTTCTGAATTTATTATTATAGTTGTGCTAATTTTTACTTATAATAAATTTAAATTTTCCAACTTGGTATATATTGTAATATGGCTTTCTCTAATTACTATGGCTATAGGAGGGCATTATTCTTACAGTAATGTTCCCTTTTTTAACTATCTTAGAGATACATTTCATCTATCTAGAAATCATTTTGACAGACTAGGACATATAATACAAGGTGCAGTTCCCGCTTTAGTAACTGCTGAACTTCTTATCAGGAAAAAAGTATTAAAAAATAGACTTTTTATCTTTATTATTTCATTTTCTGTTGCTGTAGCAATAAGTGCTCTATATGAAATAGGTGAAGTTGTAGGAGGATATTATATAGTTCATAAAAGAAATGATTTTTTACAAATGCAAGGTGATCAATGGGATACTCAGTGGGATATGCTGTGTGCAGCTATAGGTGCATTTTTTTCTCTTACTGCTTTAAGTCCAATGCATTGGAAAATATTAAGGAAAAAATTTAGAGTGTGATAAAGAGTTTATATTTTTATTTCTTTATATTTTTCTATACTTAATTATTATTGGAGGTGAAATTCATGAGATATGTTATCGTATGTACAATTAAAGGGTCAGCTGGAGAATTTAATAATAACTTAAGAAAAGATGTTTTTCATAAGTTTGGTGTTAAATCCTCAAAACTTCCTGCTCATTTTACTATAAAAGCACCTTTTGAGCATGATGATATTACAGAACTAGAAAACATATTAGAAAACTTTTCTAAAACTTATAGTAAAGCACCTTTCCAAATTGATGGTTATAATTTTTTCAGAAAAGACGTAATATACATGGATGTGAAAATGTCTAATAAAGCAAAAAATATTCATGATAAACTTATAGATGAACTCTTAACTTTGCCTTACTTAACTTTTAAACCTAATGAAGGTAAAAATAAAGTGTTTCACATAACTGTAGCTTCTAAAAGAATTAATGGTAAATTTGAAGCAATAAAAAATTATGTAGAATCTATTCCTTGCAATTTTGAAGGTTCTTTTGATAATATAGGAATTTATAAATGGGTTAATAATACTTGGGTACTACATAAAGAATACGAACTCTTGCCTTAAATTTATTTAACAAAAAAGCTTTAAAAAATGGATCAATTATAGTTAATTTCTTTAAATTAGCTATAATTGATCTATTTTTAATCATAATTTTTCAACTATATATAAGTATATCTATATAACAATACTATTTATAGCTTTCTACTTTTTTTAATTTTAAATCTTTTGATATTTTCAATTCTTCTTTTTTATTTTCAAATTCTTCTTCACTTAAAGGTCCATATCCTCTAAGCTGTTTAGTATTTAGAATCCAATAATATTCATTATTAGTATTTTTATCATCACCTTTTATGTCTTTTGTTTCTTCTTGTTTAGCTAATATAAAAACATCATCAAAGGCTATTTCACTTACCATAGAAGGTACTATAGGTGTACTTTCATCATAGCCATCACGAGGTATAATTTCCACATAATTACCATCAATTTTAACTACCATATAATTATTAGGTAAATCAATAGAAAACTCTCCATTACTGCTACATCCATATAAGAGCAATAAAGTCATAATAATATTAATACATATTATAAATTTTTTTCTCATAATCTCAACTCCACTACTTATAATTAAAGATATTTTTAATAATGCGGCATTAACGTAACTCTTCTGTATAAAATATAAATTTATTTTTAACTTTCTATTTCATAAGTAGCTTTATTACAGAGTTAAAAATATTCTTTTTCCAGCCACAATTGTCTATTTGGTATTTTATAAATTATTTTTTGATTCCCCTTTCTCATACTTTTTTATAGTTTAAGTCCAATATAAAAATTTCATTTATATTGTTCTTTAAAATACATATTTTTATATAAATTATTTTATATTTCATCACAATAACTTACTACTTTACAAATTCGTAAATTAATATATCAT
>NZ_JACSQB010000159.1 GCF_014836835.1 Clostridium faecium
TATCAAATATACCAAATAAATGAATAGAATTATTTATTAATACATTCATATATAAAATGGAAATAAAAGGAGATATAGTTGTGCATAATTTAATTTTTGAAAAAAGTATTTATGCTTTTGAAAAATTTAATGAGTATTATTTGGTAATAGTTAATGTAAAGCATAATTCATTATTTGTATATGATAAAGATGTTAGGGTTATTTGGAACTTAATTAATGAAAAAACAATGCTTGATAATTTGTATGATAAATTAATTATAATGGGGTATAAATTAGAGAAAAAAGAACTGTATGATATAATTGATATTTTAGCTAAAAGTGGCATATTGATATGTGATATTATTGAGGAAGATTTAGAATATATTAAAGAAAATAATCAATTAGAAGATTATTGTAATGAATGTATGAGTCATATTATGCCAACAACTTTACATATTGAATTAACTAATAATTGCAATTTGAAATGCATACATTGTTTCCATGATGAGATACATAATAGTCTTTCTTTTGATGAGTTAAACGAATTATTTGGAAAGTTGAGAAAGTCACAATTTGTAAAAGTAACACTTACAGGTGGTGAAATTACTACGCTTCCTTATTGGAGAGAAATAGTTAAATCTGCAAAGAGAAATGGAATGATAGTATCAATTCTGTCTAGTTTTACTTTGATGGATTATAGTGATGTAGATTTCATTCTTGATACTAATATACATTCTATAAAAACATCATTATATGGTTCTACACCTGAGGTACATGACAGTATAACTGGAGTAAAAGGTTCCTTTAAAAAAACATTTAATATTTTAAATTATATGGCTGAAAAAGAAGCGCCTGTAGCTGCCAGCTGCACAATTATGAAAAATAATGTTGAACAAATATTAGATTTAAAAAATATTATTGATAAATTAGGTGTAAAGATATTATTTGATTATATAATTTCTCCATCACGAAGTAATACAAAGGATGTAGAAAAAATATCAATTACTAGTAAAGAATTTAAGTATTTTGCTGAACAAGGTATTTTACAAAAGCCGAAAAGAATATTATGTTCTGCATGTAAATATAGAATAAGAATTAGTCAAACTGGAGAAATATATAGTTGCGAATCTTTGAGTGTATCATTAGGAAATATAAGAAAAGATAATTTGTTAGATGTCATAAATGGAGCTGAAATAAAAAAATTAGCTGAAAAAATAGCTAAATATGACCCTGAAGAATGCAATGGCTGTAAATACGATAAATATTGTACAAGATGTCCTGCATTGATATGGAATAAACCTCCATATGAAAATATTCACTCTGAATTATTGTGCTTTTATACAAAAATAGCATGTGAATAAGATATTTATTGTAAGATTATTTTTAAATTAATATAACTAAATCACCTTCTATAACGGAATAAAATATATTCCATTATTGAAGGCGGTGCTAATATTAGCATATCTAAAAAACTAAACTTTTATGTTTAAACTATTAACGTAAGTCAAATGACCAGGATTTAGATGTGAAAGGGTTAAGGTTTTATCAATAAGTACAACGAATTTTTGAATTCAAAAGACGAGTCGGTGCATTCACATATGAAATGACAGCTCCACTGATAAAAACTAAATAGTAAAATTGTTGGACAGGTTATAATAACCTGATTTTTGCTATTCATATATATATACATATATATGAATAGGTTTATTATAATTGTCATGAGGTGATAAGGTTGGACAAAAAAAATTACAATGTATGTAAAAATATAATTTTTACACATAAATACATATTGCAGGATTACAAGGTTAAGTATTGGATCGGCGCATTAATAGTTGTATTGTCTAATATATTTACAACTTTTATGGTCACATTGTTACCAGCATATGCTGTAAAGATATGTAAGCGTAAAAAATTAAGTACCTAGATAGCATATCCTCCCAATTGATAAAATTAAGAAAAAGATTATTAATGGGAGGATATAATTATGTCTAGAAAATTAGATAATGCAACCTGGGAAGAATATATTAATAAATTTGATGCATGTAAGGGGACAATAACTGTTAAAGATTTTTGTATAGAAAATAAACTTACTAAAAGTCAATTTTATTATCATAAAAAAAGATTAGAGAAATCAGAAGTTGAGAATAACACACCTGTTTTTCATGCTATCTCTTTAGATAGTAAAGAAAAGACTATCAAAGAAAATACATTTGCTTTGAATGAAGTAAAAATTACAATAGGTAATGCTATAATAACTATACCTGTTAGTGAAGCTATTCTAATATCATCAATAGTAAAGGAGTTAGCTGCAAAATGTTAAATATAGATAAAGTAGAAACAGTTTATCTTGCCTGCGGCTACACGGATTTAAGGAAAAGTATTGATGGGTTAGTTATGATAGTTCAAAATCAATTCAAGCTAAATCCTTTTGAAAAAGCGTTATTTGTTTTTTGTAATAGACAAATGGACAAATTAAAAATTCTTCACTTTGACGAAGGTTTTTGGCTATATTATCACCGTTTAGAAGCGAATCGCTTCAAATGGCCTGCTACCACAGAAGAAGCATTGAAAGTAAATATAGAAGAATTACGGTGGCTTCTAAAGGGCTACGAAGTAAGAACAAAATCTAAGTTTAAACCTATAAAACAAAGTAATTATTTTTAAAAGTTTATCACTCCAAAACCGTTGAAAAACCTTTATTTTCAACGGTTTTTGTGATATAATAAATATATAAAATAAATCTAAAGAGGTAATCATGAATCACGAAATTTTAACTAATGAACTTGATGAAAATACAAAATTATTAATTGAAAAAATGGAAAAAGAATTAAACTCAAAAGATGAGGAAATAAGAAAGCTTAAAAACGAATTAAATTTCTTAAAAGCTGTTATAACAAATAAAAATAGAAAGATATTTGGAGTATCTAGTGAAAAGGCAGATGCTAATCAACTATCTTTTTTTAACGAGGCCGAAAAATATAGTGATTCAAAGGTGGAAGAACCTGCTTTAGAGGAAATTACATATAAAAGAGCTAAGAAAAATACATATACAGGAAAGAAAGATAATCTAGCAAACTTAGAAAGAGTTGTTATTGAACATAAATTAGAAGGTGCTGACCTTAACTGTAAAGAATGCGGAGAGCAATTAGTTGAAATAGGTGTAAAATCAAAAAAAGAGATAATTAAATATATTCCAGCTAAACTTATAGTTGAAGAACACGTGATTTACAGCTACGCTTGTAAATCCTGCGAAAAAGAAACCAGTGAAAGTAATATAATTTCAGCAGAAGCTCCACAAACTATTTTTTATAATAGTATGGCTTCTAATGAGTTAATTGCTCATACTCTTATACTTAAATATCAACATGCTATGCCTCTTTATAGACAAGAAAGCTATTTTGATATGATGGGTGCTACTCTTTCAAGACAAACTCTATGTAACTGGACTATGTCAGCAGCGGAAGCTTTAAAACCAATATATAACCACATGAAAAAAGAATTACTAAGCAGAAATTATATTCATGCCGATGAAACTACTCTAAGAGTAATTAATGACAATGGAAAAGATTCTAAATCTCAAAAATATATGTGGTTATATATGAGCGATACTAATTCAAAGCCGGTAATTTTATATGATTATCAAAGTACCAGATCCAGCTCTTGTCCTAAGAATTTCCTAGGAGATTTCAAAGGCTTTCTCCAAACGGATGGTTATAGTGGTTATAACTCCGTTACAAAGGCTACAAGGGTGTATTGCTTAGCTCACATAAGAAGATACTTCCATAATATAATTGTAGACTTAGATGAAGAAGCCCTAAAAAATTCTAGAGCAATAATAGGGTTTAATTATTGTGAGCAAATTTACAAACTTGAAAAAGAGCTTAGAGAATCCTTTTCAAGTAAGGACGATTATTATGATATTAGATTTAAAATAAGAGCTGAAAAATTAGCTCCAATTATAGATAACTTTATTGATTATGTTGAAAGAGAAATAAAAGATGCTCTTCCAAGAAGTCCGCTTGGTAAAGCACTTGATTATGCTAAAAAACATTTACCAGGATTAAAAAATGTACTACTAGATGGTTCTTTAGAAGTAGATAATAATGCAGCGGAAAGAGCTATTAAACCTTTCGTTATAGGTCGTAAAAATTTCCTTTTTGCAAACACTGCTAAAGGTGCAACTGCAAGTGGCAATATTTATAGCATTGTTGAAACTGCCAAGGCTAATAAATTAGTTGTAGAAAGGTATTTGGTTTATTTATTTGATAATCTATCAAAGATAGATGTATCCGATAGCGAAAGCTTAGATAATCTTATGCCTTGGTCTAATAAGATCCCTGAAAACATGAAAATTAAAGATAGGAAATAAATTAATCCTAGTAAAGCTTAATAAATTGCCTTACTTAGGATATTTTAATGCTATTTTTGAAGTTATTAAAGGTACTAAAAATTTGACGCTTACAAAGATATTGATAGAAGAAAACAGTGTTTCACAAATTTTATTAAAATTAACATGCTATTGCTTAATTTTGCATTCTACAACAATTTTGTATAAAAGACTTGAAAGAAGTTTAAATAATAATGTAGATATGAGGCGTATGTTTAAATGTTTGGATTATTACGATAATATTATGGTAACTAATTATGAGAACATTGATACTCTAGCAGGGAGAGAAATCTTTAATGCGGGAATTGATTCATATATGGATGGTTTTCATGAAGGGTTTACCCATATGATATCAGACTTTAGAACTTTAATACAAAGTATTTTCGGTCTTATAGTGTATTGTGTTTTTATTGCAAAAATAAATTTTTGGGTTTCATTGATTTTAATAGTCATATCTTCTATTTCTATTATAGTCAACATTTTAGATGAAAAATGGATAAATAAAAATAAGGAAAAATGGTTCAAAATTGATACAAAATTAAAATATTTATATACACAGTCTACTTCTTTAAAGAATGCTAAGGATGTACGATTATACAGCATCAAAAATTGGTTTATGGATACATTTGAGTACTTGATTGGTCTAAGACAAAAATGGTTAGAGAAGGAGTTAAGAATATATTACTTAGTTAATATATCGGAACGAATTTTGACAGCAGTAAAGTATGCTATTGTATTAATGTCAATATTTTTTTGTGCGATTATGCCAATATTTTTATGTACAGTTTTGCTAGTTGGCTTTATTAGATATCTTAGAGAGAGCAGAAGCTGTTCTATAAGAATTTCCTAATATATTTACAATACTGGAATGATGCAC
>NZ_JACSQB010000054.1 GCF_014836835.1 Clostridium faecium
GTTTTAATCTGTATTTATTTTATATTAGGATTTATAAAAATTTATTATAATAAGAAAAATATTAAGAAACAAATAATTTATGAGCAAAACTCTAAAAATCTTCAGAATCTTATGGAATATTCAAATGTAATGGAAAATATGCTTGATGAGAGCAGACGTTTTAGACACGATTATGTAAATATTTTATCTACTATTAATGGATATATAGAAGATAAAGATATTTATGGATTAGAGACATATTTTAGAGAAGAAATATTATGTAAAAGCTTAAAGAAAAACTGCAGTAAGCTATTCAATCTTAAAAATATTAAAATTTCAAGTATAAAAGGGCTTTTGTCTTCAAAAATTATTACTGCCTTAGATTTAAATTTAAATGTACATATAGAAATTAATGAAATAATAGATAGTATTTCTGTAGATATAATAGATATATGCAGAGTATTAGGCATACTTTTGGATAATGCTATTGAGTCAGCTTCTTTTACTGAAAGTAAAAATTTCAATATAGCAGTTATAAAAACAAACAATTGTATTATATTTATTATATCTAATTCTTTTTCAGAACAAATTCACTCTGTGAGCAAGTTGTATGATGAAGGATTTTCAACTAAAGGAAAAAATAGAGGAATAGGGCTTAATATAGCCAAAGATACCATAGAAGATTACCCTAATGTTTTATTAAATACAGAAATTGAAGATAACTTATTTAAACAGGAATTAATAATATATAATCGTTAATTTAAGCAGGAAAAATTTGAAGTAATTCTTCCTGCTTATTTTTATAAAATTACTTGTGAATTAACATTTAATTTATTACATATATATTATTAATCAACATTTAAAGGGAGAGGGAAATTTGAAAGAGAAGATTTTAAAATATGGTATATTAATTGGAAGTGTATTTTTTATAGTTTTAGGCTCAATGAGAGGAGAATATAGAACTGTACTTAAAAAGGCCATCAATATTTGTTTGGAGTGTATAGGAATTGGGTAATAAGAATAAATTAAGACATCCAGTTCAGGCACTTTTTACTATTGCTACAAATGGTTATTTTAAAGGATTTTTAGAAGGAAATATATATAAGGGAAATAGCAAGAAATTTTGTGTTCCAGGATTAAACTGCTATTCTTGTCCAGGAGCATTAGGTGCATGTCCTATAGGTTCTATGCAGGCTGTGATAGGAAGTATAAGATATGATTT
Source organism: Clostridium faecium (assembly GCF_014836835.1). Classification (GTDB taxonomy): domain Bacteria; phylum Bacillota; class Clostridia; order Clostridiales; family Clostridiaceae; genus Clostridium_J; species Clostridium_J faecium. Next base: position 1,202 of record NZ_JACSQB010000054.1, read on the forward strand.
TTCATTATATATTTTAGGAATTATAAGTGCTTTTGGAATTTTATTAGGAAGATTTATTTGTGGATGGCTTTGTCCATTTGGATTAGTTCAAGACTTACTTCATAAAATACCTTTTTTAAAGTATAAAGTTCCTAAAAAAATTAATGATATCTTAAAATATCTAAAATATGCAATTTTAATTGTCTTTGTTATATTGCTGCCATTTTTATTTCAGGATGAACTAGGGATAAGTGACCCTTTTTTTTGTAAATATATATGTCCATCAGGTACCTTAATGGGGGGAATACCACTGGTTTTAGGAAATGAAAGTTTAAAAAGTGCTATAGGATTTTTATTTGCATGGAAAATGGCTATATTAATATTTATAATAATATTATCAATAATAGTATTTAGACCCTTTTGTAGATATATTTGTCCATTAGGAGCTTTTTATTCTTTTATGAATCCAATAAGTTTTTATAAGCTTAAAGTGAAAGAGGATAAATGCAATAAATGTGATGGATGTGCAAAAGTTTGTAAGCTTAATATAGAAGTATATAAAAATTCTAATAGTGGAGAGTGTATAAGATGTGGTGATTGTGTAAAAGCTTGTCCAAAGAAAGCAATAAAAGCGGGCATTTTTAAGATAGAGAATTCACAATGCACAATTAAGGAATAAATTATGCTTAGAAAAATAATTTCTTAAAAAACTTTCTAGCTAGCAACTTTGTGTTGCTAGTTTTTTTGCTCTTGGGGAATAGTAGTGAAAGTCATAAGGATTCCACTGGGATGCAGTATACATTGGAACGAAATTGTGTATGTAAAAAAAATCAATATTTTATTCAATAATTTAATTGAAAATTTTCATTGTAGGCATTATTACCAAAATTTTCATATATAATACTTTTAAAAATTCTGCTAAAATATAAGGTAAAAAAATAAATATAAAGGGGGAGTACATGGATAATAGTATATTTTATCTCATATTATTACTATTTTATGCTACACTAGCACTTATTTTTATAGTTTTTAGTATAAAACATCAAAAGAAATACATTAATGTTATGTGTGTTAGTTATATGTTTGGAATACTTGCTACGATTTCTACTTTTGCTTTTTATGTTTTTAAGAACTCATGGATTTTAAATAATATTTCAGCTATATGCTTTTTACTTGCAAACTTTGCAACTATTTTAGCATTAAATAATTTGCTTAATAAAGATATATCTGGGAAAATGAAATATTTAGCATTATTATTTATAATTGTAGATATAATATCATTTAATTTTTTTTATGGATTATTTGTATTTTTGAATAAAATAGTGTTGATGAGTGTTTATATATATTTGGGAGGAAAAATAATAATTGAAAAGAACAATTCTTTTAATGTATATTGTTTTGGAATTTCAATAATAATTTTTCCAATTATACAAATGATTTTTGGACTATTATGGATATTTGTGTCAAGGGAGCCTTATTATGTTGATATAGTAGTATATGTTCTTAAAATATTTACATTTTCACTTTGTATGATTTTATTGGCTTTAGAGGAAGAAGAAAAAGGTTACAATAATAAAGTGGAAGAGCTGCAAGAAGAAGTCAATTTAACACAAAGGCGTATGCAAGAGATTTATGAATTAGACAAGTTAAAGAATGAATTTATAGCCAATATATCCCATGAACTAAGAACACCAATTAATATTTTATTTAGCAGCCTTCAGCTTTTAGAGATGAATTATGTTAATTCAAACTATAATAAAAATGATAAAGAACTTATTTATTTAACTAATATGAAAAACAACTGTTATAGGCTGATTAAACTTACCAATAATTTAATAGATATGAGCAAAATAGAAGCTGGTTTTTTAGAGGCTAAACTTAAAAATTATAACATAGTGATTATAATAGAAGATATAACCATGTCTGTAGTAGATTTTGCTAGAGAAAAAAATATTCAGGTTGAATTTGATACTGAATTTGAAGAAAAAATCATAGCTTGTGATATAGATATGATAGAGAGAATAATGTTAAATTTATTATCTAACTCTATCAAGTTTACTAAATGTGGTGGAAAAATAGAAGTTTATATTAGTGAAGATAAGGATAATGTAGTTATATCTGTTAAAGATAATGGAATAGGTATTCCTTTAGATATGCAGGATAAAATTTATAATAGATTTACTCAAGTAACAGACACCTTTACTAGAGTAAATGAAGGAAGTGGAATAGGACTTTCCATAGTAAAAGCTTTAGTGGAAATGCATAAAGGTCAAATAACATTAGAAAGTGAATATAATGAAGGATGTAATTTTAAAATATTCCTTCCTAAAATTATTGTTGATAATAAAGAAGTTACTTTTGATACTGATAAAGAAATAAATATGAAAAAGATAGAGATAGAATTCTCTGATATAAACATATAATAAAGACTTGTAAAAAAGTCTTTATTTTTTTCGTATATTTTGATAATTACTACACACTCTAATATTATATGAATAATATTAGAGAGGAAGAGGAATATGAAAAGAAAAGGAGATGCATTAAAGAAAACTTATGGAATAATTATATTAATTTTTATAATTCTTATGGTAAGTTGTTTTATTTATGTGCAGAGGTTAGTAAAGTCGTATGAAAACCTTATATATCCAGGAGTAAAGATTGAAGGGTATAATGTGGGAGGTAAAACTGAAGAACAAGCTTTAAACTTTATTAAAGAAAAGTATGACAAGCCTTTAAAAAATAGTTCTATAATAGTACTATGTAAAGGAAAAGAGTACAACATTAACTATGATAGTTTAAATATAAATCATAATGCAGAGGATGTAGTTAAAGATGCATTTAATTATGGTAAGAATGAAAATACTATGAATAAATTTTTAACCATTAAAAAATCAAAGGAAAAACAATTTAATATTAAATTTACTTATGATGATAAGGCCGTAAATCAAGTTTTATCTTCAATAGAAAAATCTTTAAATAAAGAAGCTAAAAATGCCTCTATAACTAGAAAAAATGGCAAGTTTCACATAGTACCAGAGATTCTTAAGGAAGAAGTAGATAAAAAGAAGGTAAAGGAAGAAATTAATAATATAATAGTTTCTAATGTAGGTAAATCTTATAAATATAATATTCCTCTTACAATTAAAGAACCTAAAATTACAAAGAAGGACTTAGAAACTATAAATCAATTAATTGCTTCTGCTAAAACTAGCCATGATATTTTAGATAAAGCCAGAGCTAAAAATATTTCTATAGCTGCTTATGCCAATAATGGAATTTTACTAATGCCTGGAGAAGAATATAGTTTTAACAAAACAGTAGGGAATACAACTGCTGATAAAGGATATTTACCTTCTACAGTTATAATAGGAGATAAACTAGAAAAAGGATTAGGCGGTGGAATATGTCAAGTTTCAACTACTCTCCATAATGCTGTTTTGAAAACTGGTATAATACCTACAGAAAGATTAAATCACAACATGCCTGTAAGTTATACAAAATTAGGAATGGATGCAACTGTGGCTTATGGTGCTGTAGATTATAAATTCAAAAATACTTTAAAGTATCCAATATATATAGAAAGTATTGTTACAAATGAAGAAGTAGTTTTTAATATATATTCAAATTCATCTTTAAAGAATAAAAGTTATGAATTTTCTCAAGACATATATAAAGAATATCCTATAGTTACTGAATATGTTTATGACAATACTATAAAAAAGGGTAAAGAAAAAATTAAAAATCCTGGAAGTGTGGGATATAAGGTAAAAGTATATAGAACAGAATATGAAAATGGAAAGAAAAAAGATAAAATTCTTTTAAATGATGATTTTTATAAGCCAGTAAAAAAAGTTATAGCTAAAGGTACTAAATAAAAATTAGAAAACATAACTTAAAATAAAACTATTTTATGTCTACAGTAAAGTGTAACAGTATCGTAATATATTTGTTACACTTTTTATTTTTCCATAAGGTACTCTATAGATAAACTACCCAAAATTAATATATAATTTACCATTAAATATTTGAATTTAATATGAGGGTTAGATATATTTA
>NZ_JACSQB010000044.1 GCF_014836835.1 Clostridium faecium
GGTGGTCGCAACAGGGATCGAACCTGTGACCCTCTGCTTGTAAGGCAGATGCTCTCCCAGCTGAGCTATGCGACCATTTCCTCTCAGCTACTGCCGAACACATTTATATATTACAAAATTTACATACTTATGTCAATAAATTATTTTGCTATTTAAAGAAATTATTTTTATATTCCTCTATTTTTTGAAATATAGCTTTTATTTTCACATTAATTAATAAATATTTTAACAATCTATTTTATATAGATGCATCTCTCATAAATATGATTTAGAATTTATTTTGTAGCAGGGTATATTGTTGACCATATAAACAGCAATTATATTGCTAGTGAAAAAATAATTTTCTCCTTAATTGTCAATTGTCCATCGTTAATTATTTTAAGTTTCCATCTAACAGACACCCCTTACTCTCAACAAAGAGGATGCGTTCCCTTTATCTCTTATGATTTGAACTATTTCGGGAGTACAATTTTCTTCTTTTCTTAATATAAAAACCAAAAGTTAATATAGAAAAACCTCCGAGATAAACAATGGAGGTTTTCCTGCATTTTCTATAAATTAAATTTATAGTTCCTCTAATAATTTTTCTAATTGCTCTGTAGTAAACTCATAGGATTTATTACAAAAATGACATTTCACTTCTTCTGTTTTTCCTTCTTCATATATTTTCTTTAATTCTTTTTTTCCTATACTTATTAATACACTTTCTACTCTTTCTCTTGAGCAATCACATTTAAATTCTAGTTTTCCTTCTTCGTATATATTAATATCCATATCTTCAAATATTTCTTTTAATATTTCTTCTATGGTCATTCCTTTGCTTATCATAGTGGTTACAGAAGGAATTTCCTGAAGTCTATAGGTTATTATATCTGCTAAAAATTCTGAAGCTCCTGGCATCATTTGAATTATAAAACCACCAGCTGCCTTTATGCTTAAATCTGTATCTACTAAAACTCCTAATGCAACTGCAGATGGTGTTTGCTCTGAAACAGTAAAATAATAAGCTAAATCATCTCCTATTTCACCAGTATATATAGGAACTTGCCCTATATATGGATCTTTAAGCCCCATATCTCTTATGACTTTTAAATCTCCATTCTTACCAATAGCTCCTCCAACATCCAATTTTCCTTTTTCATTCAATGGTAAATTTACATTTGGATTTCCTATATAACCTTTAACAGTTCCATCAGCATGGGCAGTTACTACTATGCCTTTAGCTTCTCCTCCTCCATCCATTTGGAGGGTTAAGCTATCTCCTTCTGCTTTAAGCATAGCTCCCATCAATCCACCTGCAGTCAACATTCTTCCTAAAGCAGCTGATGCTGTAGGGGTGCAATTATGGGCATTTACCCCTTCTTGAACCATACTTGTAGTTATTGCAGCTATTATTCTAACATCACCATTATGCGCTGTTGCTCTTACCAACTTATCCATGTTTTCCTCCTAATTTAAATTCATATAGTTTTATCTCTAAAAATAACTAGGCAATATTCTAGCTTATTTTTTATAAAAATACAATTTTATTTAATCTGCAATTTTTAATATTTCTCAGGTAAAATCTAAAATTTTCAAATTTACTCTTCTTTAAATATATAAGTTTACTTTCTTAATACATATGTGATTCTTTCAGTTTTTTCACTGACAGGCATATCACTGTAGCAATCTATTTTTTTCTCTAGTTTAAAGCCTATTTCTCCTAAAATTTTTTCTAGATCTTTTTCATCATATGCCCTCTCACAATGTTCCTCATCAAATCTTTTATAAACTTGTCCTTCTCTTACAAAAAATGTTAGATACATGTTTACTATGTCTTCTTCTAAATAATTTTCCCATATGTACACCACATCTTCACTATCGTAGTTAAAGATATTATTTCCTAATATATCAATAAGTTTATATTTAGAATTTATATCAAATATAAATAATCCATCATCTCTTAATAATTTGTATACACCCTCAAAATATTTTTTTAAATCTTCATCATATAAAATATAATTAGTGGAATCTAAAGCGCAAGTAATTAAATTAAAATTATTTTTTATATTTAAGTTACATATATCCTGGCAAAAAACTTTTGATCTAATTCCCTTTTCACGAAGTTTTTCCTCCGCTATTGTAAGCATTTCTTGGGACAAATCTACAGCATAAACATTTTGAAAAAATTTTCCTAATTCTATTGTTAAATTTCCTGTTCCACAAGCTAAGTCCAAATAGTTTTTTCTTTCTAAGGAGTATTCCTCACATATCTTCAATATTTTTTCACACCAATCACTATAATCTACATCACCATAAATAAGTTCATCATATATGCTGGCGAAATTTTTATAACAGTACATACTCATTCTCCTTAAAATTACATAAAATTAATAAATTTTTATAACAAATAACAATAATATATTACAGCTTTTCTAAATATTTGTCCAAGACTTTATAATTAATTAAGCCGTAATTCTATAATGATATTAAAATTCAATGACATTTATTAATATATATCATCATTTTTAGGAAGATTGAGCATCTTTTTTTTCTTAGTCATAAGCCCCCCAATACGCCCTGTTTCTTCCGCAGTAAGACCACTCCAACCTAGCTCATTTACTTTATCTATAAGCCCTAATTCTTCTGCAATTTCATATTTTATCTTTTCTCTCATCTCCTCATAAGGAGTTAATTTTTTATTACTTTTAAGCTTAGCTTTAATAACCTTTTTTAACGGTGTTTTTCCCATTTTTATACCCCTCCTGATATAGTTATATTTTCTACCAGGAAAAGTTTTTTATACGTAAATAAATATAAAATATAGTACATCTATTCAAAATAATATTTATTGCATTTTATACAATAAATAATGTTATATTTTATTAAACTTTATTAATTTTTTTATAACTTTATTAATAAAACCACTGAAAAATAACATATTTTCAGTGGCTTTTAAACTCATTTTATATTTATTCTCTGCCTTCAATATAAGTATTTTTTAAATCAACTGTTCCAAAAATTGGAGAAGAGTAATTTTTAACATACTTACGAACATAAGTGTTTTTAAATCTCCATACGCCTGGACTAATTGCAGCATCTTCATAAACTAATAATTTTTCTGCTTCTGCAAATATTTTAGCTCTTTCTTCTAAATCTGTTGTTTCACTTGCTTTATTTATTAATTCATCATATTTAGAATTTTTCCATCCAGTTCTATTCATACCAGAATTTGATGTCCATAAATCAAAGAAAGTGTTAGGATCATTATAATCGCCAGTCCAAGCCTGAGAAGCAAGTTCATAATCTCCAGAATTTACCCTATTTTGGAACACTGCCCACTCACAATAATCTGGCTCAATATTTACACCTAATACATTTTTAAAGTTTTCTTGTTCAAATTCTGCAAATTCTTTATCTCTTGCACTAGTACCAGATTGAATAAATTTAATTGTATGTTTAGATGGATCTGGATCTAATCCTTCTTCCTTTAATCCTTCAATTAACAATGCTTTAGCATCTGGATTTTCTTTCTTTAAATCTTCTACTGGTTCATATTTAACTTTTTCTCTAAATTCTGCTTCTCCTATTTGTACTGATGGAGGGCACCAAGCTTTTGCTGGTTCTGATAATCCTCTAAATAGAGTATTTGTCATTCCTTCTCTATCCATAGCTATTGAAAATGCTTTTCTTATTTTTGCATTTTTAAAATATTTATTACTTTGATTAAACATCATATAAGTTGATGAACCATCATATCCTTTTACAACATCATATTTCCCAGTCTTATCAAGTTTATCTACCCATTCCTGCTTACTAACTGCTGCTACATCTAAAGAGCCATTATAAAGTTCATTCATTTTTGAAGATTCTTCTTTTATAATTTTCATTGTAGCTTTTTCTAATTTTACATTTTCAGCATCCCAATATTCTGGGTTTTTAACCAATTCTACTTTATTATTATGAAGCCACTCTTTTATTATAAATGGTCCATTAAATACCATTGTTTCCATTTCAGTTCCGTATTTGTCTCCATATTTTTCAATTATATCTTGTCTTTGAGCTTCCATTACTTTAAAGTGGGTTATATCTAAGAAATAAGAACATGGTTTATCTAAAGTTATCTCTAAAGTTTTTTCATCAACAGCTTTAACTCCAAGGTCTTCCACTTTACCCTTACCTTGATTGTAAGCTTCTGCATTCTTTATTGGATATAGTAAAAATGCATACTCAGAAGCAGTTTCAGGATTTAAGGTTCTTTTTATTCCATAAACAAATTGTTCCGCAGTAACTGCTTGTCCGTCTGACCATTTCATATCTCTTAATTTAAATGTCCAAGTTAAGCCATCTTCAGATTGTTTCCAACTTTCAGCTGCTCCCGGTACAATTACATTTTTCCCATCTTTATCAGTTTCAACTCTTGTAAGTGCTTCCATTACATTAGTTAGAACTTGAGAAGAATATGAATCCGTACTTTTAGAAGGATCTAATGATTTTGGTTCAGATTGTAATAATAAATTTAAATATTGATCTTTGTCTACTTTAGCTTCCTTTGAATTACCATTCCCATCCTCTGATGTTTTCTCTTCTGCTTTCTTTCCACATCCTGCTAATGCTAAAGACGCAGTTAGTGAAACTGTTAGTAATGATACTAATAATCTTTTGCTCTTCATGGTGAATCCCCCTCTTCTAATATAATAAGATTTTGATTTCTTATTTACTGTTTATTAATAATAATTTATTATAAATTTAAATATTTAATAATAAAAAAAACTATTATTTTTCTTTTTAGTTAATTAATTTGTTATAAATTGTTTAAATTTAATATTATTTGAATGTTTTTGTCATTTTTCTCTCACTTGA
>NZ_JACSQB010000183.1 GCF_014836835.1 Clostridium faecium
TCGTTCATAGATTGATACCTATTTAAAACAATGTCCTGTTATAAATTTAAAAACTAAAATTATATAATATTGACCATTTATTTACATCAAATAAAAAACTAATAATTATATTACTAGTAAGAAAGTCCGTTTTAAGGGATTAATTCTTAAAGAATAAATCCCCTTTAATTTTTACTTATTAATTTCTAACTCTCAATGAATTTAATTATATATAAGGACGGTTCATTATTTTCAATACAATAGAATTCATTCACCAATTCTATTGAAAATAATGAACCGTCCCTTTAAAAAGTAAAAAAGGCAGGGAATTCCCTGCCTTAATATCTATTTATTTATTATAATAAATGACATGCAACAAAATGTTTTGGTTCAATTTCCTTAAATTCTGGCAATTTTTCACTGCAAATTGGCTTAGCATATCTGCATCTTGCCGCAAATCTACATCCTGGTTTTGGATTTATAGGACTAGGAACCTCACCTTCAAGTTGAATTCTCTTTTTACCTCTTTCCACATTAGGATCTGGAATTGGAATAGCTGATAATAACGCTTGAGTATATGGATGCAATGGTTTTTCATATAAATCATGACTTGATGCAAGCTCAACCATTGTTCCAAGATACATAACTCCAACTCTATCTGAAATGTGCTTAACCATTGAAAGGTCATGAGCTATAAATAGATAAGTTAATCCTAACTCATTTTGAAGCTTTATTAATAAGTTAACAACCTGTGCTTGAATTGACACGTCAAGAGCTGATATAGGCTCGTCACACACTATAAAATCTGGTTCTATAGCAAGTGCTCTAGCAATACCTATTCTTTGTCTTTGTCCACCTGAGAATTCATGTGGGAATCTTGAAGCATGCTCTTTATTCAATCCAACCAGTTGTAACAATCTAAATATTCTATCTGTTCTTTCTTGTCCACTATATAGACCATGAATGTCTATACCTTCTCCAATTATATCTCCAACTGTCATTCTTGGATTTAATGAAGCATATGGATCTTGAAATATTATTTGTGCTCTTCTAGTAAATTTTTTCTTTTCTTTTTTATCTAATTTACTTACATCATGACCATCAAATAAAATTGTACCCTCCGTAGCATCATATAGTCCCATAACTGTTCTTCCGCAAGTTGTCTTACCACAGCCTGACTCTCCAACTAGCCCTAAAGTTTCCCCTTTGAAGATATCAAAGCTAACATTATCAACAGCCTTTAGAGTAGCAGACTTTCCAACTTGAAAATATTTTTTTAAGTTTTTAACTTCTATTAAGACTTCATTCTTTTTATTAGCCATTATTCTCCACTCCTCTCAAAACTTCAGGAACCTCTACTTTTGGAGCCATTGGATGTTTTAACCAGCATAATACTTCATGAGAATCAGTTACAGTTGTAACTTCTGGCATTTCTTCTTTACAAATTTGCATACAATACTCACATCTCGCTGCAAAAGGACAACCAACAGGAGGTTTAATTAAATCTGGTGGTGTTCCTTGCAATGAATATAATTTACCTTTATTTTTAGTATCCAATCTAGGAACAGATTGTAGTAATGCCCAAGTATAAGGATGCTGAGGATCATAGAATATTTCATCAACAGTTCCTCTCTCAATTATTTGTCCTGCATACATAACCTGAATTCTATCTGCAGAATCAGCAACAACTCCAAGGTCATGTGTTACCAAAATAACTGCTGTTCCAAGTTTCTCTTGAAGATCTCCTATAAGTTCCATAATTTGTGCTTGTATTGTAACATCAAGAGCTGTTGTAGGTTCATCCGCTATAAGTATTTTAGGATTACAAGCAAGAGCTATTGCTATCATTGCTCTTTGTCTCATACCACCTGAAAATTCATGAGGATATTGGTGTACCCTTTTATCTGCATTAGGTATATTAACTAACTCAAGCATTTTTATAGCTTCTTTTAAAGCTTCGTCTTTGCTCATACCTCTGTGTATAATTAAACTTTCAGCAATTTGTTTACCAATAGTCATAGTTGGATTTAATGAAGTCATAGGATCCTGGAATATCATAGATATATCAGAACCTCTAAGTTCTCTTAATTCTTTTTCACCCATTGCCAAAATGTCTTTTCCTTCAAAAGTAATTTTTGATTCTTTCTTTATTTCTGCTGGCATTGGCTCAGGAAGTAATCTCATTATTGCCTTAGCTGTAACAGTTTTTCCGCATCCTGACTCTCCAACCACTGCCAATGTTTCACCTTTATTTAAATGGAAATTTATTCCCCTTACTGCCTGAACTTCTCCAGCATAAGTGTGGAATGAAACTCTTAAATCTTTGACATCTAATATTTTCTCCATCGTTTTCCCCTCCTACTGACGTAATTTCGGATCTAGCGCATCTCTTAATCCATCACCGAGTAACTGGAATGATAGCATTATTAGAGATATTACTAACGCTGGGAAAAGTAATTGTTCTGGATAGAAAATTAAGTTTTGTTGCGCTGCAGAAGCTAATGCTCCTAAACTTGTTTTTGGAGATTGTATTCCTAAACCTATATAGCTTAAGAAAGCCTCACCAAATATAAATCCTGGTATATCAAATGTTATTGCAACTATCATAACTCCTAAAGTATTAGGTAGTAGATGTCTAACAATTATTCTTGAAGGACTTGCTCCAAGAGCTTTAGCTGCAAGAACATATTCCTGCTCTTTTATTTGAAGTAATTGTCCTCTAACAAGTCTTGCCATGTAACACCATCCTGTAACAGTCATAGCAATAACTAATGCTCCAATACCTTTATTATCAAATAACATTGTAATTAATATAACTATAACAAGATAAGGAATACTCACTAATATTTCTAGTATTCTCATCATTATATCATCAACAATTCCACCAAAGAAACCTGAAATTCCTCCATAAATAGAACCAAGAACTGCGTCTATTATTGCACCTATAAAACCAATTGTTAAAGAAACTCTAGCACCTTGCCAAACTCTTCCAAAGGTATCTCTTCCTAACATATCAGTTCCAAACCAATTTTTAGCATTTGGACCTTGATTAAGTAAATCATTATTTGTAACTTCATACCCTACTCCAGATATAGCTTTTCCTAAAGCAGGTCCTATTATTGCCATTATTGTTATTATTATAAGTATGCAAAGAGATAATATTGCAACTTTATTTTGTTTTAACCTTCTCCAAGCATCTTGCCAATAAGTCATACTAGGTCTTAAAATTTCATTTGATCTAGCTGTATCACAACCAATAATCTGAAATTTGTCTTTTGATAATTCTGCCATTATTTTCCCTCCTATCTCTTATTAGAAACTCTAATTCTTGGGTCAACTAGTCCATAAACTATATCAACTACAAATAATGAGAAAATAAATAATGATGATACTAAAATAGTTTGTCCCATTATCATAGTATAATCTCTATCTGATATAGCTGAAACGAAATATTGACCTAATCCAGGTATAGCAAATATACTTTCAACAACAAATGCACCTGTAAATATATTTGCAATTTGTGGTCCTAATAATGTGATAGCTGGAAGTATCGCATTTCTTATAACATGCTTAAATACTAAACTAAGTTTAGAAACACCTTTAGCCTTTGCTGTTAATATATAATCTTGTCCAATAACATCTAGACAATTAGCTCTCATATATCTTGCATAAGTAGCTATAGAAGAAAAACTTAAAGCTATAGTTGGCAAGATAGTATGTTTAAACTCTCCCCACCCAGTCGTTGGTAAAATATTCCAATGAACTGTAAATAATAATTGTAATAACGATGCTATAACAAAGCTCGGTACTGAAATACCTAATATTGCAATGAACATTACTAAATAATCTGGCCATTTTCCTCTTTTAAATGCCGCTAAAATACCTAAAATAACTCCGATAGTAAATCCAATAAAAATTGCTTGTCCACCTATTCTTGCTGATATAGGTGAATAACTAGCTATAGTCTTACCTACATTTCTTCCTGCATAAGCTAAAGATTCACCCATGTCTCCTTTTAAAATTAAGTTAGACATGAATCTTCCATATTGGACTATAACTGGTTGGTTTAATCCATATTTTTCATAATAGTTTGCCCTAATTTGTGGCGGTAAGTTTCTAGCCATTGACGCTAGTGGGTCACCAGGTATAGCATGTATTAGCATGAACGTAATTGTTATTGATATAAATAGCGTTACAAGCATATACCCCAATCTCTTTAGAGTAAATTTTAACATCATCATCCCTCCATTTTAGCATAAAGTTGTTGCAAAAAACTTTCACTTATTGCAACTATTATATATATATTCTTATATTTTTTTATATAAACATAAGAATATTTATATACCTATACTCTAAATATTCCCTTCAACATACTTTATATGTACTATATGTAATAATGTCTAATATTAGAAGCTAATTTATTATAAGTCTGTATATAAATATAAAACTCTTTCAGCCTCCCTAAAGAATTTTATTTTTATTTAATCTAATAAATAAGATATTTAATTTATTTTTATTGATTAAAATAATTAGCATGAAGAAAGTTATTTAATAATTGTATAATTTAGTTCAATTTTTTAATGTAGATACTTTGTAGGATTTTATCACTAAAATCATTAATTTTTCACTTAACTTTATTGCAATATTAAGGAATTTAATAACTTTTTATAGTATTTTTATGTACTTATATTTATTCTTTTAAAATAACTATATATAATTCTAACTAAAGTATAGTTCTAACTAAAGATTTGCTTTAAAAATAAAAATCTTCTAAATCAATATGTAGATTGTAATTATCCTTTGAATCTTTAGTAC
>NZ_JACSQB010000020.1 GCF_014836835.1 Clostridium faecium
CCTTCATATTATATTAACAATTTATTAATAATATCAACAATATTTTTTCATTTTAATGCCAGCTTTAATATATATTAACCATTTTAAAAAACATCAAACATCACTAATATTTTAATAAAAAATGAGTAATGTAAATTTTCTTACATCACTCATTTTTTATTATATTTTATATAAATTATTTTCTTCCATCTGTATAAGTGTATTTATAATCTGGCACTCCAAAAATTGGTGAGTTGTAATTTTTAATGAAATTACGAACATAAGTATTTTTAAATCTCCACACTCCAGGAGTAAATACTGCCTCGTCATAAATTAATATTTTTTCAGCTTCAGTAAATAAATTTACTTTTTCTTCTACATCATTAGATTTATTAGCCTTATTAATTAAATCATCATATTTTTCACTCTTCCATCCAGTATTTGCCATTCCAGCATCTGATTTCCACATATCAAAGAAAGTGCTTGGATCATTATAGTCTCCACTCCATCCTTGTGATGCAACTTCATAATCACCATCATCTGTTCTGCTTTGGAACACTGCCCATTCACAGTAATCTGGTTCAATGTTGATACCTAATACATTTTTGAAGTTTTGTTGCTCAAATTCAGCAAATTCTTTTGAAGTAGCATCTGTACCTGATTGAATCCACTTTATAGTATGCTTAGATGGATCTGGATCTAATCCTTCTTCTTTTAATCCTTCAATTAATAATGCTTTAGCATCAGAGTTTTCTTTCTTTAAATCCTCTACAGGTAAAGATTTAGCTTTATCTCTAAAATCTTCATCTCCTAATTGTACTTTTGGAGGACACCAAGCCAATGCCGGTTCTGCTAAATCTTTATATAATGTTTTAACCATTCCTTCTCTATCTAATGCTAATGAAAATGCCTTTCTTATTTTTGCATTTTTGAAATATTTAGTGTTTTGGTTAAAATATACATAAGTAGATGATCCATCATATCCTTTTTTAACTTCAAAATTCCCTGTTTTATCAAACTTCTCTATCCATTCTGGTTTATTAACAGGAGCTACATCTAGTGAACCATTATAAAGTTCACTCATTCTTGAATTAGGTTCTTTTATAATTTTCATTGTAACTTTTTCTAGTTTTACATTTTCAACATCCCAATATTCTGGGTTTTTTACTAACTCTACTTTATTATTATGAACCCATTCCTTTATCATAAATGGACCAGCATATACCATAGTATCTGCCTCTGTACCATATTTATCACCATGCTTTTCAATTATATCCTGTCTTTGTGGTTGCATAACTTTAAAAAATGTCAAATCTAAGAAATAAGTACATGGGTTTTCTAGAGTAAACTCTAAAGTTTTCTCATCAACAGCTTTAACACCAACATCTTCTGCTTTAGCCTTACCTGAATTATAAGCTGCAGCATTTTTAATTGGATTTAACAAAAATGCATATTGTGAAGCAGTTTTAGGGTCTAAAGTTCTTCTTATCCCATAAACAAATTGTTCTGCAGTAATCTTTTCTCCATCTGACCACTTTGCATCTCTTAAATGGAATGTCCAAGTTAATCCATCCTTAGATGTTTCCCATTTTTCTGCTATTCCTTCAACAATCTTATCTTTACCATTTTCATCTACAGTAACTCTTGTGAGAGATTCTATTACATTAGTTAATATTTCTGAAGAATATCTATCAGTACCTTTAGACGGATCTAAAGTTTTTGGTTCTGCTTGTAACACAACATTTAAATATTGATCCTTATCCATTTTCACTTCTGAAGTCTCTTTATTGTCACCATCAGCTGAAGTGTCTTCTGCCTTTTTTCCGCATCCAACTAAAGCTATAGAAGTAGTTAATGAAATAGTTAGTAATGCAGTTAATAATCTTTTACTTTTCACAATTAATCCCCCTTTGGTTATCTAAAATATTGTTTATTATGTTTAAATACATTTTTATCAATATGGTACTTTTAAAATAAATTATCTATTAAATCATTTATTTTTCTTTACCTCTAAAAATATGAATATCACTATTAAATGTTTTTATTTCATTTATTTTATTTTTCATAATATTCATAATTTTAAAATTATTCTTTATATGAGTTTAAAATAGTTTTATTATACCATATAATTTCTTATGGATTTATTTTATATTTATGATTATATATAATGGTTTCTTATAAATCAATAGATATTTCCACATTTAACAGCGTTTTGATAATATTTAAAACTTTGTCCATATTTTCATAATAATTTATTAATTTAATTCTTAAATTATATATATTCTTCATACTTGGTTAAAATATATTAACAACTTAAATTTATATTTCAAAAAAAAGTGACAGGATTTAATATCCTATCACTCATTTTTATCATTTTTCTATTTCTCTCTTCCTTCTGTATAAGTGTTTTTCAAACTAATTGATCCAAAGGCTGGTCTTGAATAATTTTTTACATAATTACGAATATAAGTGTTATAATATCTGTATATACTTGGGCTAATTACACCTTCATCATAAATTAATATTTTTTCTGCTTCTTTAAATAATTTTGCCTTTTCTTCTGGATCTGCTGTACCATTAGCCTTCTTAATTATCTCATCATATTTTGCATTTTTCCATCCAGTATTGTTTATACCTGCATTTGACACCCAAATATCAAAGAAAGTGCTCGGATCATTATAATCTCCAACCCAAGTTTGACCTGCCATTTCATAATCTCCATCTGTTGTTCTGCTTTGGAACACTGCCCATTCACAATAATCTGGCTCAATATTTACCCCCAATACATTTTTATAGTTTTGTTGCTCAAACTCACCAAATTCTTTATTAGTAGCACTATTTCCAGATTGAATTATCTTTATTGTATGCTTAGATGGATCTGGGTCAAGTCCTAATTCTTTTAATCCTTCTATAAACAATGCTTTAGGATCTGGATTGTCTTTCTTTAAATCTTCTACTGGAGCGTAATTAGCTCTATCTCTATAATCTACACCATCTATTTTAACTGATGGAGAACAAAATGCTGATGCTGGCTCTGCTATACCTTTATATAATGATTTAACAGTTCCTTCTCTATCCTTAGCGATTATAAATGCCTTTCTTATTTTTGCATTTTTAAAGTATTTAGTATTTTGATTGAAGAAACTATATACTGTTCCACCTTCAAAATATTTTTTCACTTGAAATTCTCCTGTTTTATCAAGTTTTTCTATCCATTCTGGCTTATTAACATTTCCAAGATCTAATGAACCATTATAGATCTCATTCATTACTGAATTAGTTTCTTTTATAATCTTCATTGTAGCCTTTTCCAATTTTACATTTTCAGCATCCCAATATTCTGGGTTTTTTACTAACTCTACTTTATTATTATGAACCCATTCCTTTATCATAAATGGACCACAGAATACCATAGTATCTGCTTCACTTCCGTATCTATCGCCATGCTTTTCAATTATATCCTGTCTTTGAGGTTCCATTACCTTAAAGTATGTTAAATCTAAGAAATAAGAACAAGGTCTTTCTAGTGTAAACTCTAAAGTCCTTTCATCTATAGCTTTAACTCCAACATCCTCGGCCTTAGCTTTTCCTGCATTGTATGCTTCTGCATTTTTAATTGGGAATAATAAAAATGCGTATTCAGAAGCAGTTTCAGGATCTAAAGTTCTCTTTATTCCATAAACAAATTGTTCTGCTGTTACAGCTTCCCCATCACTCCATTTCATATCTCTTAAATGAAATGTCCAAACAGTACTATCCTCAGATTTTTCCCATTTTTCTGCTGCACCTGGTACAATACTTCCTTGACCATTTTCATCAGCTTCAAGTCTTGTAAGTGATTCCATAACATTGGTTAAAACATCAGAAGAATATCCATCAGTACTTTTGGAAGGATCTAAGCTTTTAGGTTCTGCTCCTAATAATACATTTAAATATTGCTCCTTATCCATCTTACTTTCTTCTTTGTTTTCTTCAGCTGGTTTATTATCTTCTTTAGGTGAATCATCCTTTTTGCATCCAACCAACGCCATTGAAGCAGTTAGTGAAATCATTAATAATGATGCTAATAATCTTTTACTTTTCACAATTAATCCCCCTTTTTATTGACCTAGTACATTATATTTTGCTTTACTTAAATTTATCACTATCTTAATTATGATATTCTAAATTAAGGTATTTTAGAATATTTTAATTGTTAGGAATTTTACTATTAGATACTTCTATTCCATATATATACAATAATCCACTATAT
>NZ_JACSQB010000068.1 GCF_014836835.1 Clostridium faecium
GTTAAATATAAATGATTGTCATGAACAAAGTGAAAATAAATCTATTCAAACTTACTTAAAAGAAATAATGTATGGGTTTAATAATAACGAGGTCAAAGCATTAAGATTAATTAAAGAATGTATGGAGAATAATAATTGTTATTCTGAAATACTAATGATTTGCAGTGATTATATAGTAAAAAATAAAGAAAAAAGAGAAAAAGAATTTAATGATTATTGCGAAAAAGTTAAAAATAACATTGAATATTTAATAAATAATAACCAATTATCAGAAGCAAAAGTTTTAATAGAGGAATATGAAAAGATTATCCCAAATGATGTTGATATTTTCTCTAGTAAAGCAGTTATATATATATTAGAAAATAAAATTGATAAAGCTAAAGAGATATTAGAGCAAGGACTAAAATTATATAACAAAAACTTTGATATGTTATATAATTTAGCTTATATATATGAACAAAAAAAAGAATATAGTAATGCAGTTAAATATTATAGTAATGCATTAGAAAGCTGTAATGATGTAGAATTAAAAGAAAAGATATCTGATTTAGTAAATATCTTAAGAAAAGAGAATAATATAGTTGAAATAAGTAGAAGAAAAAAATGGCATTCTTTGTTAAACAAGGAATGGAAAGTTTTTTAAATGATATTATACATAGATTGGTTAATGATTATGAAATTAAAAAAATTATAGTAAATAATTATTCCCAAATAGATAATGGAATGGAATGGGCAGATATATGTTGGTTTGAATGGTGTGATGAGTTAATTGAATATGGAAGTAAACATAAATTGAGTAGAGATAAAAAAATTATATGTAGACTCCATAGTTATGAAGCTTTTAACGATTATATATATAAAGTTAATTGGTCCACTATAGATAGATTAATATTTGTCGCTGAACATATAAAAAATCATGTTCTATCCAAAATAAATATTGATGTAACAAAAGTTAATGTAGTTGCAAATGGAATAGATATTAATAAATATAGATTTAAAGAAAGACAAAAAGGATTTAATATAGCATATGTAGGTTATATTAATTATAAAAAAGGACCAATGTTATTAATTCATACTTTTAAAAAAATTTATGATACTGATAACAGATATAAGTTATATATTGCAGGTAAATTCCAAGATGAAAGAGATATATTATATTTTAAACAGATGATAAAAGAACTAAAACTTGAAAATAATATAATATTTACAGGGTGGCAAGATAATTTAGATAAATGGCTTGAGGATAAAAATTATATACTATGTACTAGTGTGTTAGAGTCTCAAAATATAAGTGTAATGGAAGCTATGAGTAAAGGAATAAGGCCTTTAATTCACAACTTTGTTGGTGCTAATAATATATATCCAAATAGATATATATGGAATACAATTGATGAGTGTGTAGATATGTTAAACTCAAGTTATTATAATTCTAGTGAATATAGAAGTTATATAGAAGAAAATTATTCTTTAGATAAGCAAATAAATAGAATAAATCATATAATTAAATGTGAAAATTGTTCTATAAGTGAAGATAATAGTTTTAATTATAATAACTATTGGAATAATCGATTAAATTGTAAATTTGATATTGAAGGTGTTGGATATATAGGATTTGGAAAAACATATAACAAATATTTATATAAAATAAGAATAGAAATATTAGAATATATTGTTAAAAATATATTTGAAACTTTAGATGGGAAAAACATTTTAGAATTAGGGCCAGGAATTGGAATGTTTACTGAATATTTTAATAAATATTCTTTAAATAGATATGATGGAATTGATATCGCAGAAAAATCAATAATGGAATTGAGAAATAAATATCCACATTTTAATTTTACGCAAGGAGATATTTCTGATTCAAATAATTATCATAATAATAAATATGACTTAATTTTTGCTGCTGATGTATTATTACATTTAACAGATGAAAAAAAATATAAAAATACAATAAATCTTCTTTCAAATAAATTGGAAGAAGGTGGAATTATTATTTTGTATGATCCAATAACTTTGATTGGAACCAAAAGTAAATCATCTCATGTCATTATAAGAGATATAAATGAAATAAATAGAATATTAAGTGATGCAAATTTAAAAATAGAAGAACTAATACCATCTTCATTTTTTATGAATTTTCCATTTGATTGTGATTTATTAAAAGAAAATAGACATATACCACAAAATATTTTTAATAATATATATAAAATAATGTCCAGTAACGTATCAGAAAGATTAAAAGAGAATATATCACAATGGTTATTGTGCACAGAAAAAAAAGTATTAATGAGTTATAAATTTGGATTGTCACAAAAAGTAATGGTAATAACCAGTATAAATACCAGTGCATTTAATCTAAACAATAGCAAAATTTTTGATATTAAAAAATTGAACAAAATGCAATCCATTGTAAAAAGACGAGTGTTTACAGATAAAGAACTATTAAGAAATAAACAAATTTATTCTGTTATTATGGAATTAAATAAAGATATTGAGTTTTTATTAAATACACATAAATCTTAATACTTAGTATTAATAAATTTTATTTATTATAAATAAAAACAATAAATTAAGTAAATTTATGGTAAATAGAAAAGGATGTTTGTAAAATTTTTAATGCATTTGAGTTGCAATATAAATTCATAAAAATCTTATTAGTATTAAAATGATATGTTATTAATATAATTTTAAGAGTATTAAAGTTATTAAGATAAAATGTTATATAGTATTTTATAGAAACCAGCATATAAACGGCTGGTTTTTATTGTGTATTGAAAACTAGCTCCTAAGCAGATGAGTTTAGGAAAGATTAATCGATAAGCTGAAAAAGAAATTTAGAATCTTCCTTATATATCAATAAATAGTCTAATTAATCTATTATTAAAATATTTATATTTACTAAAATGGTTAAGTATGGCATATAATTGATTTTCTAAATTTGTATGTTCTATTTGTTGCAAGATGGGTTTTTAAACTTTCATAGAGCATAAAAAACGATATTTTCTTGAGTGTCAAAAAATGTTAATGTTAGAAAATTTAGTATTTGATTTTTATTAATCCCAGGCTGAAAGTTAAAAACAAAATTTTTAATTTCTTTTTTTGGGGAAATGCACCTACTTTAACTATAGATTTAAGCATATTTGTTTCTTTTAAGTCTATCTTATTCTTAATAAGAGCATTAATATAATGATGAGTTATTTTTAATGGACAAATCAATAACTTAATCTAAATGATTATTATTTGTTTTATTTTTAAGTATTATAAATTTTTTATTTTTTCAACCTATATGAAGTTTTGTTAAAAGTTAAAGTAATAATTTCAATGTAATCTTCAGAAGGATAATTTAAACTTTCATTAATAGTAATTAAAGTTGTGTTATAATACAAATGTATTTAACCATTGTATACTTGAAGTTTTAGTTTGTTATCTATGTACTTTGGTTGTATAGAATATTGGGTCTTGTTACGTAGAGATGAACTTTAAAACCCTAACTCTCTGCAAATCTTTACCCTATCCTTAGGATAATTAGCGCTAGGCTTGTCTATAACAGTTTTCATATTGTTTGTTAACAGTTTTACTTCAGCATTCCATCAAATGATTTAAATAACTCATTTAAGAAAGAAAATAATATGTTTTGAGTTTTATCAAGAAATATTCTAAACCTTCATTCCTATATTATTATTTATAGGTGTTTATAATTATTTTTATTTTACCTAAAACTTATAATTTTGTTATGAACCAAAGTAACAATATAATCAGTTAAGATTTAAATATATAAATTTTTTAACCTTGTTTGGCACATGAAGATTCATGAAGATTATATAAATAATTAAATTCGGTTATTTCTATTCACGTTTCAAGATAACTTTTATTGAATTTATTTTAATAATCTAATAAAAATATTTTAATAAAAGGTTACATTTTATTAGAAATGTCTGAAAACTCATTTTTGGAAGAATATTAATC
>NZ_JACSQB010000094.1 GCF_014836835.1 Clostridium faecium
CTCAGTCGGTAGAGCACATGACTTTTAATCATGGTGTCCGGGGTTCGATTCCCCGGTAAGCCACCAAACCTTAGTACATAGTACTAAGGTTTTTTTAGTTTATAATAAATTGTTAGAATTAAATATATTCTAAGTCTATTATTAAAAATATTTTAAATAATCTAAAAGTTGTTTTTGCAATTAATCAGTATTTGACATAAAATTATAATTTATAAATAAAATATATTGTTAATTAGTTATGATTTTCCATATTTAAACATTTGCAATTTTAATGTAAATAAAATAAAATATAAGACAATTAAAATTAGATATACATATTTTTATTAAAGTATGTATTTTATCAAAATATGGCTATAAGTAAGAGCTATCTTTATTTGCAAAGAAGTGTTTTTTATTGTAATCAATACATTGGGAATTTAACAATTATATATTTGTTATAGAATATAAAAGCATAAAAAATAATAAGTAGAATTTCAGAAAGGAGATTTTATGTTAGCATTAGTTTTAAGTGATGTATTAAATAATGATTTTATACAAACTATAACGCAAAATGAATTATACGTTACATGGAAGAAAATTGCTATTGCTGTTGGAGTATTTGTATTAATACTATTTTTAAGAAATATATTTGCTAAATATATAATGAAAGCTTTAATAAGAGTTTTATCCAAGGCTGGAATTAAAGGAGCCTTAAAAATAGTAAAGGCTTTTGAAAGACCATTAAAAAATTTTTTCTTAATTTTAGGTTTTTATATAGTAGTTATGGCACTTAAAGATATGATTTATTTAAGTCCTAAAATAATACAAAGAATATTTGATAGTTCGGTTATTATATTAATAGCTCAAGGATTAATGAATTTGGTGGATGATTCATCCTTTATATTTAATAAAATGGAGAATTATGATGTTAAAGTAGATAAGATATTGTATCCTTTTATATCAAAGACATTAAATCTTATAATTATAGCCTTAGCAATATATATGATTGCTGAAAAATGGGAGTATAATTTAAAAGCATTTATTACAGGTTTAGGATTAGGAGGATTAGCATTTGCTCTAGCAGCAAAAGATGCAGCATCTAATATTATTGCAGGAATTGTGATAATATTAGACAAACCCTTTTCAATTGGAGATTGGATTCAATGTAAAGATTTAGAAGGTTCTGTTGAAGATATTTCATTTAGAAGCACTAAGATTAGAACTGTTGATGAAGCATTAATTACAGTACCCAATTCAATTTTAGCCAATGATTCAATATTTAATTTTACTAGAAGAGATAAAAGAAGAATTAAATTTAATTTGGGATTAACTTATAATACTCCTAAAGATAAAATACAAAACTGTATTAATAAAATAATAAAAATGTTAGAACTTCACGAAGATGTAGAGAATAAGGGCATTTTAGTTACTTTTGAAAATTTTAGTACAAGTAGCTTAGATATAAGTGTCTGTTATTATGTAAAGAAAGCAGGACTTAAAGATTATTTAAATGTGAAAGAAGAAATTAATTTTAAAATAATAGAAATATTGGAAGAAGAAAAAGTATCACTAGCTTTTCCTACAAGAACCATATATATTGAAAATCAAGAGTAATAAAATTTATTAATAAAAAAGCAAAATCATTTATTTTGATTTTGCTTTTTTATTAATGAATTTTTATTTAAAGTGCATATGTATATTTTTTATTATGATAATGGATTAGAGAAACCTTTACCTTGAACTTCAGCAGTGTCTATAATTGATACAAAGGCAGCATTATCAACAGATTTTATAATATGCTTAGTTTTAGGAAGTTGTCCTAAGGATACTATGCAATAAAGCACATTTCTTTTATCATGAGTATATGCTCCTTCACCATACAATACTGTAACACCTCTGCCCAGTTCTTCCATTATAGCTTTTGCTACTTTATCCTGTTTTTTAGTAACTATAAAAATCATTTTTTGACTATTAAAACCTTTGATGGTTTTTTCCATAATAGCAGCAGAAGCATACATAGATATTAGAGTATATAATCCAATATTGAAACCAAATAATAAGCTTCCGATAGATACTATTATTAAGTTTATACCAAAATTTATAGAACCTAAGTTTATGCCAAATTTCTTTTTAATATATACACCTATTATATCTAATCCACCAGTAGAACCCTGATTTGTAAATACTATTCCTAAACCAAGACCATTTAAAACTCCACCATAAATACAATATAGTAATAAATTTGAACTTGAAACAGGTGATAATGCGGAATTTAAAGGCTGGGATATTATTAATCCTAAGGAAAGTGATAAGGTACCAAGAGTTGTGAAGATAGTAAATTTCTTATTTATTTTATATGCACTTAAAATAAATAAAGGAATATTTAATATCAATATAGTATATCCCATAGGAACTTTAATTAAATATTGAAATATTAGAGCAACACCTGAAACTCCACCACTTAATAGTTTAGAAGGTATAATAAACAGATTTGTACCAATGGCACATACAAAACTGCCTAACACTATCATAATGCAAGATTTAATAAGTTCCGATTTATTCATTCCTAAGTCTAATTTCATAATAAAACCTCCTAACTAAAATTATCGAATAAAAATTAAAATTCTTAATTTAATTACTTTATCATAATTATAAGATAATAAAAAGACTTTAAACAGAAATTTAAAGTCTAAATTTATAAACGTTACTTTTTAGTTTATATATGGAACTAGCTGCTCTAAATTAAAATATATATTTTTAACACCTTGAGACCAGTTAGCGTCTTCAGAATATTTTCTATTTATCCATATAAAAGGATCTACATTTTGAGGTCTGTCTTTAGAAAGATTAACTACAGTTCTTGAGGCTATTTTAGTGGAGTCTTCAATATTTGTATTATATTTTTGCCAACTATTAAATACATTAAAAGGATTATTAGCTATTTGTTCAGCATTAAAATGGCTTTTAGGAACAAAACCTTGTTCTTGACCAGTTATTGCAAAAAGTAATAAAGGATTTAAATTAAATTCTTCTGATATATTTATTATAGTAGAAAAATAAGGTTCTTCCATTAATAGTGAATTTCTATCAGATAAATATTTTTTTAAACTACCTTTATCTATCTCTTTATATTTAAAACTGTCATGAAGATGTGGATTTTTTGACTCTCTCGCAATTTTTTTATACATTTTTGAAAGATGTTTTTGTCTTTTGTTAGTAAGATCAAGCATTGTAATGCAATATGTATCATTATTAGAAAAAGTTAATATTTCATTGTCAATTTGATTGTTGAAAGTATATTTTGTTTTTTCATTCTGTGATATTTCAATATCATCTAGAAAAACTAAATCTTTATTTAAAGAATCATTTATTTTGAATTTTTCAATGTTGTATAAATATATTGAGCTATATAGATACATACAACAAACTACTATAATATAAGTAAGAGTAATATTAATTATTTTATTTTTTAGAATTTTGTTTTTTATTTTCATGTAAAACCACCATAAATCAATTAGTATTTTATAATATGCTTTAATTTAACCGAAATATGGAATATTTATTCATTAATTTATTAAAACTATAAATTGATATGAAATTTAAATAGGTAATATCAGTGATTTAATCATGGAATAAAACATAATAAAACTATGGAATTAAGGTAAAAGTAGCCTACAAAATTTTAGTAAATGATGAATATTTAATAAATAATTAAATATTATTGAAAAAAACTGTTGACTATATTAAAATATGATGGTATTATATTTTTTGTCGAAAGCAACAGATAAGGCGTTGATAACTAAGAAAAAATTATTAAAAAAAGTTGTTGACAAAGTTGTTAATAGATGATAAGATAATTAGGCAGTCAAAAAACGACAGCAAAAACTTGGTCTTTGAAAATTAAACAGAGAAATAGGTAAAACCAGTTAATTCATTGAGTTTCGAAAGAAACTTAAT
>NZ_JACSQB010000172.1 GCF_014836835.1 Clostridium faecium
ATATGATTAGAGTCGGAGCCCTATCTCACAAAAAAAAAATTAAAAATTTTGACTTTTATATTGGAAATAAAAATCAAATACTAAATTTCTAAGACATAAAAGAAAATATTGTTTTTTAGGTTTTAATAGAGCTTAAAAAATACATTTTATAACATACATATAACTCAGATAGTCTATACTAAATAGAAAAAATTTTTTCAAACGATTTTATGTCTATATAATTTAACTATAGTTGATAATTTTTAGATACAAATTTTTACAGTATATATTTATACGATCCCTTAGGCAATTTCCATGGCTTTAAAAACATCTTTTATAGGAATATTATTTTTAGCACAATCATAAATCCATTGAATATTATCTTTTTGTACATTATTTCTGCAAATTATTAAACCTTTGCTAAAAGGATCATTAGCATTTTCTTGTATTGAGAAGTAAATGTAAGTCAAAGAAATTAAAACTAACAATCTATCAATAGATTTAGCCAATCTTACTTGGTATCTATTTAGTCCAAGATTATTCTTTGTTTGTCTAAAGAATATTTCAATAGGCCAGCGTTTACTATAATATTCAAGGATTGTTCTAATGCTAAGTATCTGTACATAAGAAAGCCTGTAATAATCCACTTTTCTTAAATCCATCTTCAGGCCAACAAAATAAGACTACATCGTTATCAATGCCATTAAGATTGCCTTCATAACGATAGACCCAATATTTAGAATTGTTTACTGTAACAAGGCAAACATCATTCTTTTCAATATATTGAGTAAAATCTTTGACTTGAATGCCAAATCCTTTGGGATAAATAACTCTATTGGTTTTTAATGCACCAATAAGGTGATAACCTTTTTTGAAAAGTATAGAAAAAAATTAAGTTTAAATAAAAATTGCATAATAGGTGACTTTTCTGTTAGAATATTTTTATGAGACATATACTTCACTCCTGTTGTTAAGATTTTTGTGCAAATTAATTTATACAACAAAATGTGAAGTTTGTCTCTATTTTTTATAATTTTTTCTAATTGTAAATATATGTTATGAAATTTTCTCAACTATAGTAATTTAAAATAAGATTTATACAATTATTACTTTTCACAGTTATAATAATTTATTCAATTAAAATACTTACTATCTACATAAATATATTTTATCCTAAACATGCTATAATGTATAGCATAACATTCAATTATTGGAGTATTATCATAGGGTAACAATATTAGACTTATTGGAGTTCATAAAACTTGACCAATAAAAGGTGGGTATATTGATAATAATTATATTGAGTAAATCTTTAGCTTAAATGCCAGTTTCTTTGGAATAAGTAACTTGATTAATCTTTAATGCATCAATAAGGTGATAATCTTTTTTAAAATGAGTATTTATAACTTATTTACATGGTGGTAACAAGTATTGGGATATATAAAAAATTTAATTTTTTATCTGTGCATTGGCTATTTTATATTTTTAATAGATTCAAATACTGTCGGAAACATATGGAAGCAAGATAAAATTATTTTAAAAAGAAAAAATGTTAAAGTTACTTTAAAAAATATCATAGGGGATATCCTTTGGATAATAATATGTTTAGCAGCAGGTATTATTGCTATAATTTATTATCCACATGACAGATCTAAGTTAATTTTCTTAGTAGATATTTTAAAAACAAAACTAAAAAAGAGCTACGCATCAGAAGTTTTTAACTTCTAATGCGACAGCTCTATTTATCATTAGAATTACGTCTCAATTATAAATATAAGCTAGAGCTATGATAACCATTTATGTCCTTAACAAATTGGTTTATATTTTGGAAAACATAATTTTCCCCAACAAAAACTTGAACAATAACCGTCATCACCTATAGCAAATATATTTTTGTTTATAGATTTTATTAAATATTTTATTATACTTTGTCATTTTTTTATTAATAAAAAGGATTAAAATAATACAATCTTAGAAAATGATTAATTAGTAGTTTTTAGCATGGTTCCATTTTAGCTCCACTGCATAATTTTCCCCAGCAAAATTTTGGACAACATTTGTCAGGACCTGATGCAAATATTTTCATATTTTTTGGGCTTACTAAATATTTCATTTTATTTCCTCCTTTCTAATTTAAGTTTTATTAATTTATATGAACATTGTTTTTCCTCCAACCATGATAGGATTACTTTAAAAGGAAAATACAATGAACAATACCAACAATAAATTTTATATCTTACAACTCTTATAAACTATTAAAACCCTAGGGATAATTATGAATCATTAGCTACTGATAAATAATAATTAGCAGCCTTCTTTAAGTAATCTTCTAATACGTATTTATACTCTGAACATCTAATAGAATCAAATTTATCTATTCTATATCTTGGGCATCCACCCATGCATATAGGTAGTATATTGCAATTTGCACATCTTACATCTTCACTGGCATCATATAAAAGATATTTAAATATATTATTAGCGTTTACTGTTTCATCATTTAAGCTGCCTATTCTTAAATTTTCCATGCCTATATCGCTCCAACATTTATATAAATCTCCTTTAGGATCTATAACATAGCTATTTACAGCATCTGCACCACAATAATTGTTGACTAAGGAAGGGTATCTTATTGGAGTATCTTCTTCAAATCCATACTTTACAAGTTTATCTGCAAATTTAAGTTGAGCTTCTGAAAAAGCTTGTCTACTTAAACATTTCTTATTTTCATAACAATTATTAGTTGGTTCCACAAATCCTAGATATACTAAAATATTATTTTCAGTATTAATATGATTTATTTCTTTAAGAACCTCATCCACTTTTTCTTCATTTTCCCTATCTACATTTATTCTTACAGATATTCTATTGATGTATTTTTTAATAATATCTAAATTAGAAATTATTTTGTCATAAGTTCCTTGTCCACCTAAAAGAAATCTTCTTTTATCATGGGTGTCTTTTGGACCATCTAAGGTTATCTGCATAGATAAAATATTACATTCCTTCAATTTCTTAGCAATCTCTTCTGTTATACCAAATCCATTACTAATCATCTGCCCAATATAAGTAATATTCTTTTCTTCACAAATCTTAATTATCTCTTTAGACATATTTTCAATTACATCCATCGCTAAAAGAGGTTCCCCTCCATACCAAACAATTGATAAAGTATGTATACTTGATGAATGTTGTTTTATTAATTCTATTATTTGTTTCTGTATAGCTTCATCCATTACAGCAGTATTTCTACTACTTTTCTCATAGCAATACACACATCCAAAATTACAATTTAATGTAGGTGCTATAGTAAGTCCTAGTGAACTTGTCTCAAATCTACTTTTAAATAATGAATATTTTATTTCTTTTAACTCATCATAATCATCCTGTACAATAAATCCTCCATATTCCAAATCATTAAGCAATTCTTCACTAATGCTATTTTTTTCTTTATCAAAATCTAAAAATTTATTTAAATCTCTCTTATCCATCAAAGCTAATGAATTAGTTCTAGCATTATAAGCCACTACTTTTTTCTCATCTTTTTCAAAATCAAAGAAAAAATTGTATCTAGATTTTTTCATATTGTTTTCCCCCGCTTTCTATTTTATACCTATATATTCTATATTATTCTATTTTTTCCTCTTTATGTAATTATTTTTTTAATATTTAAAAATAATTATTATAAATTCATTTTATTTCATTTGAAATTATTAAAAACGTATATTTGTAAGATTATTTGATAGATTCTATTTTATATATTTTAAAGTTTCTAAGATTTATTAAATTTAAATTAATTAATTTGTTATAAAAGACTTCTATAGAAT
>NZ_JACSQB010000065.1 GCF_014836835.1 Clostridium faecium
CCCGAAAACCCTTTTAACCTTAATACATAAAATAGTGATAGATTTTAATCAAAATCTATCACTATTTTTTCTTTAAACTATAATTTATTTGTTTTTAATTTTATCTATTAATATGGATTTTTCCTTCAAAAGAATATTAAACTGCTCTTCCAGTTTTAAATATTTTTCATCTTTATTTGCAATAATACTTAACTTTCCTAATATTTCACCAACTATTATTTTTATAAGAGTACTTTTTCCTGTACCATTTTCACCAAAAATTCCTATCTTTTTTACTATTTGTCTTACATAATATATTAAGTTCATAAGAACCATTCTGTCTAAGATAAGCTGCTTTAATTTCTGGCTGATGAAAAAGTATCTTTCCCTCCTCCTTTTCTGATAGCCCAAAAATAATATCAACTAAAGTGCTCTTTCCTACGACGTTTCTTCCTACAATCCCTATTTTTTTATTTTTCTTTATATCTAAACTAATGTCCTTTAATACCTCTACATTATCAAAATCTTTTTTTATATTTTTAAAAGATAATAACATAAATATTCCTCCTCAAAGTTACATCTTTTCAAAAGATGTTTTATCTTTGGTTATTAAGAACATCTTGTTTTGTAATTTTAAATACATAAATTTTAATAAAACATTTAATAAATAGTCTTTTTTACAAAAAATAAAAAAGCCATAAACAAACATAGGTCTATTTATGACTTATCATACTTTTAAAAATTTATATATAGAGTATAGTACATATAAAATCATATAAACATCTGTTCTTAACAACCTAATCTAAAAGAATGCATAATAAATAAACCTTCATGTTTAAGGTAATTTTATAAATTATTCTTTTAGAAAATATTAAATTTGGTTAATTAAAATCAGAAATTCTAATTTTACGTATTATCCTCCGCATTTCATATAATTTATATTTACTATTATATCGTTAATTTACAATTTTAATACTAAAGATTTTTCTTTTCAAAATCTAATAGCCATTGTTTTCTCCAAAGCTCTCCCCCATATCCAACTAAATCACCATTACTTCCAATTATTCTATGGCATGGGACAATTATACTATGAGGATTTTTATTATTAGCTCCACCTACAGCCCTTACCGCTTTAGGATTATTTATTTTTTCAGCTATGTCTTTATAAGAGGCAGTAGTTCCATAACTGACAGAAGTTAATGCATTCCATACTTTTTTTTGAAACTCTGTACCATTAGATATGAGCTTTAGTTTAAATTCTTTTCTTTTACCATTAAAGTATTCATCTAACTGATTCAAACATTCCAACATTGGGTTAGGTAATTTTTCATCATTTTCTTTTCCTTCTTCTAAAAATTTTATATATGATATTCCCCCTTCATTTCCCTGAATTAATATAACACCTATAGGAGATTGATAATATGCTGTATATAAATTTTTCATTCTTCCCTCCATTAATTTTAAACTATAAATAAGTTCTTTTTTCATTATAAAATTTTTTATTTGATTTATTTGTGCTTTTCTTATGATTTAATGCTTCAGAGTTTTTTAATTTCTTTTCCATAAATTCAGCTTCTTTTTTTAATTTTAAATAATTGTTAAATCTCTCTTTAGTTAAAAGTCCTTGTTCTAAAGCTTTTTTAATTTGACATCCTGGTTCAGTATCATGATTGCAATTTGAAAATTTGCTTTTTCGGCTTAGTATACCACAAATAACAGCTTCTCCATTTTTATCATTATCTCTATCCAATACAACCCAATCTCCCACTGCTGGATAATCAGATTTTCCATTAGAGCTATAAATTAATTTTCCTAAAACTTTAGCTATTACTGTATTTGTTTCCGTTATAACCTTATATAAACCCTTACCTTCAAAAGCAACCCTTCCTATATAAAAATTACTATATTTATCTTCTGCTTCTTTTAATAGTTCCTCATTCAATCCTAAATCATATAACCTTTTATAATTCATTTATTGCCTCCCAAATTTTAAATTTGGGCATAAAAATACCCTGTAATAGTGTCATAAACTACTCCAGGGTATTATTTAAACTTATAACGTATAGCGCTAAATAAATATTGTACAAACATACATAAAAATATTAAAACATTTAAAGAATTTTTTAATATTTTAAGGAATTTGTACATGCCTTGGAGTAGCCTTTATTAAATTTAATTTTAAAGATAAAATTCTCTTTTTCATAAAACACCACTCCTTTCGAAATATTCTGTATTTATTTTATCATAATAAAATTTTTAATTCAATATAAATATATTCAATTAAAAATAGATATTTTCTAGCCATAACTTAGAAATTTAAAATTAGTATTATAGATTACTTCATTCACTGTAGTTTAGAACTAAAGCTGATAATTTTAAGCTATTGCATTTCTAAATGATTTGTGTTTTAATTAATGACTTACGATAAAATAATATATTGTCATAATTATGTAACATTCATAGAATATATTTATAATAAAATTACTATTAGTCCATAATGAAAACATTTAAGGAGCGGTAGATAATGTATAATGTTTTAATTTTAGGAGGTACAAGCTTTGTAAGCAGCAATTTATGTAAGCATTTAATTTGTAAGGGTTATAATGTGGATATACTTACAAGAGGCTTTAGAAAAGTAAACTATCATGGATATAGAAATCATTTAATTTGTGATAGGAAAAACATTAATGAGCTAAAAAAAGCACTTTTAGGAAAAACTTATGATTATATACTGGATATAAGTGGATATACAAAAGAAGATGTTAAAAATGTAGTAGAAACCATAGATAGTAGTAGTCTTAAAAAATATGTTTTTTGTTCCTCAGGTGCTGTATATAAAGAAAATCAAGATCTAATTTGTGAGAATTTTGAACGATGTGGTAATACAAATTTTGGTGATTATGGATTAAATAAAAAACTAGCAGAAGATTATTTATTTGAAAAATATAAAAAAGATAACTATCCAATTATAATTTTTAGACCTACATATATTTACGGTGAAGAAAATAATTTATATAGAGAGGCTTATTTTTTTGATAAAATTTTTAATCAAGAGCCTATTCCTATTCCTCATAGCAATACGAAAACTCAATTTATCCATATTGATGATTTAGTTAGAGCCTTTGAAAATGCTATGAAAAGCAATATAGTAGGAAAAGCATATAATATTACTCATCCGAGAATAATAACTTTTAAAGAATTAGTAAAAACCTGCGGAAAAGTGATGCGGAAAACCCCTATAATAAGGGAAATAAACACAAACCAGTTTCCTTTTAATCCTCGTTCATACTTTCCTTTTAGGGATATAACTTATATGCTTGATATTACTGAACTTATAAAGGACAATATATATATTCCTAGAATTGATTTAGAGGAAGGGCTTAAAAAATCCTTTTGCTGGTATTTAAATTCCACTGTAAAATTAGAGGATAATACCATGGTCAATATAGATAAAGTGATTCTAGCTTAAAATATAAAATTTTAATAGACTCATTGTAAAATGAAATTGAACTATAAAAAATCCATAGTGGATTATTCTGTATTATGATTTAATCGCCAAATAAAATCTAAACATGAGATAATCACTATGGATTTTACAAATAATAATAATAATGTAAAATCTTATCTTCCATCAACATTAGTTTATTTTTCATGTTTTTCTTTATTTTTGTTATCAAATGAATACCTTTAGAGT
>NZ_JACSQB010000015.1 GCF_014836835.1 Clostridium faecium
ATTCATTATTCTTTAATTATTTTTAATATCAATATAGTAACCAAAATTAAAAAACCAACTTAAACTTATTTACTAAGCTTAAGTTGATCTTCCTATGAAATTTACTTTTATATTACTTCTTCAATATTAAATTTAATTATAAGATAGCATTTTTACATATATCTTTAAATCATGAATTTAGTTATTTTCAGCTTTTTGATGCTTCATTAATGAAGTCAAAATTATACATACTACTCCAGCTATAGCTCCCCAAAATACCACTAAAAATAAAACCATACTACTTTCTATAAAAACTACCTCCAAATTGCTAAAATAAATATAAATCTAGGAAAAAATATTTTTACTAAGATATACTAATCATCTCTAAATATCTATTAAATATTTGATATTTTTTTAAATAAAAAAGGGATAAATATAACATCTATCCCTTTTCAGCACCTATATCTTTTTATCTATCATTGAGTTAAAAATTTTCTTATTTTTTATAAGAGATGTAAAGGTAGTTATACTTAATATAAAAGAGACTATACCCAATATTGAACATATTATTGTTATTGTTTTTATAGCTCCAAAGGAAATTCCAATACTAGAACTTAATTTTAACATTTCTTCATTTAAATTTGGAATTATATATATAAAATACTTTATCCAAAGCATTGATACACCTAATGCTATAGGTACTATTCCCATAGCAATTAAATAACCGCTTTTTCTTCTATTTTTAATTCCTTTAATAGCCATATATATAGGAATTATAAAAACTATAGCTAATAAAGGTCCAAAAAATTGTGGTGATAATGCTATTAAACAGGCACTTAATAAAGTAAATTGAAAGGAAATATTATAAGCTTTCTTCTGAACAATAATTTTTTCTTCTTTAGACATTGATAACATATATTATTTCTCAGCCTTTTGATGTTTTAACAATGAAGAAAGTGTTACTGCTATAGCTGTAAGAATAGAACACCAGAAAAATATCAAGAAAAATATTGCTGATTTTTCCATAAACTATGCCTCCAATCCTTTCTTTACTATAACCTTGTTTGAGCCAATTTCTTTTTTATAGACGTTTTTAATACTTTTATAAGTTCCTATAAATCCTATTATCAAAACTCCTAATATAACAAGTCTAGCACCATTTACCCATGGAACAAGACTTGGGGTATTTTCAACAAAACTTGGAATTAACCTAAAATAGCCATCTCTTATATAATTAAAAGTTGATCCAATTAGAACTATCAATATAGCTATTGGAGTTATAAATCGTATAACAATTGTATATATCCACCTTGGCATTTTCCAATAAGAGCCCTTATTAATGCCTTCTACAAAGTCTTCTTTCATAATCCAACCAGTAATTATAACTTCTAAAAGTCCAACTATAACTAAAAGGTATGAACCTACCCAGTTATCTACTTCAGTAAAATACGCCATTACATCTGTCTTAGTTAAAATTGGTTCTAAAGCCACTGGTAATCCTACTACAATATATAATGCAAATACTGATAAAGATGCAGCTTTTCTTGAAAGTCCCATATCTTCTGAAAAAATTGTAGTTAAATAATTATACATAGCTATTGCAGATGTAAATCCTGCAAAGAATAATAATAAAAACCATAGTGCTCCAATAACTCTTCCCCCGCCATATTCATAAATACATTAGGAAGAGCAATAAAAGATAATCCTATACTCTGCTGTACCCCCTCTGGTCCCATAAATGCATAAGCAATAGGAATTGCAATAGTTCCTCCTAATATAACCTCTGCAAACTCATTTAATGAAACAGTAGTTAATGCTGAAAGTACAATATCATCGTCTTGTCTTACATAAGATGCATAATTTTGAATTATTCCCATTCCTACTGATAGTGTAAAAAATATTTGTCCACTAGCAGCTAAAGTAGCCTGAAAATTAAGAGCAGTCCAATCTGGTTTCCATAAATAATTTAATCCTTTTAGTGCTGACCATTCAGGATTTACTGGCGAACCAGTAGTTAAAGCTCTTATTATTAGTATAATTCCAAAGGTGTATAATAATGGCATCATTACTTTTGCCCAAGCTTCTATTCCTTTTTGTATTCCTTTTGTTACTGCATAAGCAAGTACTAACAATGCTATTATCCAGAATACAAGAACTTTAGCTGGATCTTGAATATAACTGACAAAAAATTCTCCAGTACTTTGTATTCCTTGATAAGCACCTGTAGCTGTAAAGAAAGAATAACCAAGAGACCACCCAATAATATGATTATAATATGAATTTACAAGTACAGTTACTGCAATAGCAAAAGCACCACATAATGCTCCTAAAAATATTGCTTTTTTGGGTTTTAATCTATCTCTTGTTTGTAAGTAAGCCATGTATCCCACAGTACCATGACCATATCTTCCTCCAATTCTTCCTTGCATCCATTCAACAAGCATTACAGGAATCCCCATAATAAATAGTGCAAATATATATGGAAGCATAAATGCTCCACCACCATTTTTAGCTGCTTGATAAGGAAATCTCCAGAAGTTTCCTAGCCCTATAGCATTTCCTGCCATAGCTAATATAAGACCAAGTTTCGTACCCCAATTTTCTCTTGGATTTTGATCCATTACATTACCTCCCTACAAAATTCTTACAATTATATTATCAATTAAATAGAGAAAATGCAATTTAACATTTTATTAACTTCATTTATTTTTTTTAACTTCTATCTCATAATTTAAATTCAAAAAATATTTTTCACTTATAACAAGTGTAACCCTTTAAACTTCTGTATATATTGAAAACAAAGATTTTTTTCAAATTTCAGTAAGCATTTAAACGTTTTCTTCTTTCTGCAATTTTAATAAAATTATTAGTTAATTTTTTGACTATTCTATAATATTTTTTACCATTAATTATTAGAAATTTTAATATCTTTTTACATTTTTTCTCATATACATTGTAACCTTTAAAAACTCTTAATATTTTATTTTTAAAAATTGATAAAAAATATACTATGTGAGCTGATTTATAATTTAAAAATATTTTTCTCCACTGATTAATATTTAATAAAAAGTTAATATTTATTCAATTTTAGTAATTTCTGTGAAAATTCATTACAATATATTACTTCTTTACTAAAGTTATTAAAATCAATTACGATAAGTAATATGAAAAGTATATAATTGGAGTGATCATAATATGAATATAAAAGAACTAGATGCGAATAAAAGAATAGACCATATAAAAAATTCAGATATAAGAAAAAATCAACTTAAGAAAGCACAAATTGAACATATTAAAAAATTAGAAAATATAGTAAATGATTATGGAGAATTTAAAGTTAACTCATTAATAAAATAGGACCTGCAGAATAATCGCAGGTCCTATTTTATATTAAAATTTTATTTTAAACATCTCTAAAATATTCATCTATTAATTTTTCTGCTAATCGCTTTTGAATATTTGCACTATTTATTAAAGAAAGCACAGTTATTAAAAGCTTTTCATAATCATCATCTTCTTTATCATATAATTCTTCTACTTTTGAAATTAAATTATTAATTTGATCTGATGCTTCAATAGTTTGAAGG
>NZ_JACSQB010000190.1 GCF_014836835.1 Clostridium faecium
AAACCAGTGATATTGTATCAATATTATGGAGATAAGAAATACAGTTAATATGTTGCTCAATACCTCAGATGTACCACCATACCTTACTGCACCCCAGGGGACTGTATAAAAAACAGTTACAAATTTAGCTTTTGCAGCTGTTTTTTATTTTGGTTAGCATTTATGATTTTGTTACAGACACCAGAGGGGAAAAGAGAATGCTAAAAAATATCTACAATTGTACAAGTTCAATGTCACAAAACTGACACTATACAGACACAAAATAAACATATAGACATAATAATATTTAAGTATAAATTAACGGAAGGGGATTATATATTA
The DNA here is from genome assembly GCF_014836835.1 of Clostridium faecium. Classification (GTDB taxonomy): domain Bacteria; phylum Bacillota; class Clostridia; order Clostridiales; family Clostridiaceae; genus Clostridium_J; species Clostridium_J faecium. The sequence continues at coordinate 322 of NZ_JACSQB010000190.1, forward strand.
TGAATGAGTTTAACGATTATAATAATTCAATTAGTAAAACTGAAGGAGAAAAAACATATATAGATGCAAAGTTTACAGTAGGAGATGCCAAAAAGAAAAAAAAGGATAAAAAGCCTGGAAGTTTTATAGCTATAGCACTTATTTGCTCATTATTAGGAGGAGCTATAGGTGGTACAAGTACCTATGCCATAATAAGTAATATTAATAATAAAAATGTAACAAATAATACAGAAATAGTGACTAATACTTCCACAACAACAAATAACACATCTGCTATGACTATACCAGAAATTGCTAAAAAGGCTTCACCAGCAGTTGTAGGTGTTGCTACAAAATCTATAAATAGAAATATGTTTACATTACAGCAAGAAGAATTAGAAGGAATTGGATCAGGATTTATATTTAATGATGAAGGATATATATTAACTAATTACCATGTTATTGAAGGAGCTTCTGACGTGAAAGTAATATTCTATGACGGTAAGGAAGTTAACGCTAAAGTAATAAACTATCAAGAAGATGCAGATTTAGCAGTTATTAAAATAACAGAGGAAGTTAAACTACCAGGAATATTGGAAATTGGTGATTCAGATAGTCTACAAGTTGGAGAACAGGTAGTAGCTATAGGAAATCCATTAGGAAAAGAATTTTCTGGTTCTGTAACAACTGGTATTGTAAGTGCTTTAAATAGAGAAGTGCAATTTGATAATGGTAAAAAATTAAAATTAATACAAACTGATACAGCTATCAATCCAGGTAATAGTGGAGGACCATTACTTAACTCTAAAGGACAAGTAATTGGAATAAATACTGCTAAAATTGGTCAACAGGGAGTTGAAGGTCTAGGATTTTCAATACCAATAAATGAAGCATCTAATAAACTTGATAACTTGTTAAAACCAATATTAAAATTAGGTATCTCTGCATTAAATTTAAATAAGGAAATGGCAAAAGAGAATAATATGCCTGTTGGAATATATATAGAAAGTGTAGAAAGCTTAAGTGTAGCTCAAAAAGGTGGACTTCAACCAGGAGATGTAATAGTTAAATTTGATGGCAAGAAAGTAAGCACAGTAGAAGAATTAAACCAAATTAAAAGCTCTCACAAAGAAGGTGATACAGTATCTGTAGAACTTGTAAGAAGTGGAAAAACAGTGACAACCAATTTAAAATTAGAATAAAAAACTTATACAATGGAAATTTCACAATTGAGATAAAAATTATTTTTAACAAAAATAATTTTTTGAATAGATTTTTTTCACTAGCAACTTTATGTTGCTAGTTTTTTATTGTATAAATATGATCCAATAAAGATAATAATATATAATAGAAGTTTTGTAAGTAATATAAAGGAAATGACGACAAAAAATTTAAAGTTTTTTGTCATGACATTGAAATGTCATAGTATAGACACAAAATTGACATATAACTATACTAATATTTAGTTACAAGGTTGAGATGAGGAGGTTAAAAACTATGAGTGAGTTTAATAATTTTAATGACTCAAATGATAAAATAGAAAAAACTTATATATATGATACTAGTTTTTCAATAGGAAATCCTACAAAGCAAAAGAAGAAGAAAAAAATTGGATCTTATATAGCAATAGCCCTTATTTGCTCACTCTTAGGTGGAGCAGTAGGAGGTACCGTTACTTATACTATATTAAATGAAAATAATAAAAATATAGTAACTAAACCACAAGCAAATAACGATACATCTGTACCATTAACTAATACATCTTCAATTGATATTCCAGCAATTGCTAAAAAGGTTTCACCAGCAGTTGTAGGAGTAGCTACTAAAACTATAAGCTCAAACTTCTTTGGATGGCAATTTGAGCCTCAAGAAGGAATAGGTTCAGGTTTTATATTTAATGAAAATGGAACTGTTTTAACCAACTATCACGTTATCAAAGGTGCTTCTGAAGTTAAAGTAATATTCCATAATGGAAAAGAAGTTCCTGCTAAGGTGGTAAACTATCAAGAAGATGCAGATTTGGCAGTGCTTAGGATAACAGAAAAAGTTGAAATGCCAGGAGTATTAGAGTTTGGGGATTCAGACTCATTAGAAGTTGGTGAACAGGTTATAGCCATAGGGAATCCACTAGGGAAGGAATTCTCAGGTTCGGTAACAACAGGCATTATAAGTGCTTTAAATAGACAAATGAAATTTGATGATGGTAAAACATTAAAATTGATACAAACTGATACAGCTATCAACCCAGGTAATAGTGGTGGTCCATTAGTTAATTCTAGAGGACAAGTAATTGGAATAAATACTGCTAAAATTGGCAAATCAGGAGTTGAAGGTTTAGGATTTTCAATTCCAATAAATGAAGTATTAGATAAACTTGATAATTTAACAAAGCCAATTATAAAACTAGGAATTACCTGCATAAATCTTAATGAGGAATTAGCAAAAGCTAACAAATTACCTGTTGGAATTTATATAGAAAAGGTAGAAAGTCTAAGTATAGCCCAAAAAGGCGGACTTCAACCAGGAGATGTAATAGTTAAATTTGCTAATAAAAAGGTTGGTACAGTTCAAGAAATAAATAAAATCAAAGAATCTTATAAAGAAGGGGACACAGTTCCAGTAGAATTTATAAGAGATGGAAAAACTATGACAGCTAACTTAAAATTTGAATAGATATGGCATCTAAAATAATTGATTAAAGATGTCAAAAACCAATTAATCTATGCAATTAGTTAACCTCAGGATAATTAATTGACGCTAGTTAATAGATTATCTTTAGGTATAATTAATATCTATCCCCCTTTTTAATATTAAAATATTAAAAAACCGAAACATAAACAATACCCACAACAAGATAGCCTCCTTGTTGTGGGTATTGTTTTTTTGTAAAACCACCCATGGAAAGCAACGCGAAGTCCGTTAGGATTCCCCTGGGGTGCAGTATAATTCGGAGCCAAAAACAGTGACATTATACCAATATCATGGAGATAAGCAATCTTTACCCCTGGGGAACAATAGCGAAGTCCGTTAGGATTCCCCTGGGGTGCAGTATAATTTGGAACCAAAAACAGTGATATTATACCAATATCGTGGAGATAAGCATTTCCACCCCTGGGGAACAATAGCGAAGTCCGTTAGGATTCCCCTGGGGTGCAGTATAGTTCGGAGCCAAAACCAGTGATA
>NZ_JACSQB010000090.1 GCF_014836835.1 Clostridium faecium
ATACATGAATAACACACCTTGTTAAAAGCGTTGTCAATAATATAAATGTTAAACTTACTTATTTTTTATCGATTTTAATTAACCAAAATATTAATAAAGGAGAGTGTAAAATATTTTGTGTAAATAGAAAAAAGGAAGTCCCTTCTGTAGAATAGAGTTACCACAACACATTCACAGAAAAGAGGACTTCCCTATGAATGATTTTACTACAGAAATTGTGCAAACTCTAGTCACTAAAGGCGATTTAAATGAATTATTCCGTTCGCACTTAGAAAAAGCGATAAACACACTCCTACGGACTGAATTAACGGCTTTTTTAGATTACGAAAAATATGATCGCACTGGTTTTAATTCAGGTAATTCGAGAAACGGTTCTTACTTTCGATCAATCAAAACCGAATATGGTGAATTAACATTGGAAATACCTAGAGATCGTAATGGTGAGTTTAAACAACAAACTTTACCAGCCTACAAAAGAACAAACGATACATTGGAAACCACTATTATCCATTTATTCGAAAAAGGTGTTACGATGTCTGAAATTGCTGATTTGATCGAAAAAATGTACGGTCATCACTATACTCCACAAACCATGTCCAACATGACTAAAGTGCTGACTGAAGAAGTAAATGCCTTTAAATCCAGAGCCTTAAATGATAAGTATGTCGCTATTTTTATGGACGCTACTTACATTCCACTAAAACGTCAAACCGTATCCAAAGAAGCGATTTATATTGCCATTGGTATACGAGAAGACGGCACTAAAGAAGTACTAAGTTATGCGATTGCTCCAACTGAATCAACATACGTTTGGAATGAGCTGCTACAGGATATTAACTCCAGAGGAGTTCAAGAAGTCTCGCTTTTTATTACGGACGGCTTAAAAGGCATGAAAGATACTATCCATCAAATTTATCCTAAAGCAAAATATCAGCATTGTTGTATCCATGTATCTCGTAATATCGCTCATAAAGTACGTGTCAAAGACCGAAAAGAAATCTGTGATGACTTTAAGGCTGTTTATCAAGCTAACTCAAAAGAAGAAGCGAATACCTTCTTATCCGGCATGATTGAGAAATGGAAGAAAAACTATCCTAAAGTGACGCAGTCACTCATAGAAAACCAAGACTTATTAACTTTTTATGATTTTCCACCTAGCATTCGTAGAACCATTTACTCAACCAATCTAATCGAGTCTTTCAATAAGCAAATTAAAAGATACAGCCGTAGAAAAGAGCAGTTTCAAAATGAAGAATCACTAGAACGCTTTCTAGTCAGCATTTTTGATACATACAATCAAAAATTTCTAAACAGAAGCCATAAAGGTTTTCAACAGGTAACCGATACATTAGTTTCAATGTTTACTGAGTAACTAATTATTTTGCAGGAGGACAATTCATTTACACAAAATTATTGACGCTCCCCACTAATAATAAAGATATATTTACAGTATCATTATAATCCTGAATAATTCATAGCTTTAATTCTTTGGCACATTTTATTGAAATATGTATCACTAATATCCCTATCAACTGATTTTGACTAAAAAGTTACTTCAAACATTCACTGTTCAAAAATATTGAGGAATAAATTTTGGGTGTAAGGCATTTTGAGCATACTTCTCCCTGGATAACTTCCCAGTAAAAAAATCGTTAGATTGTTGGATTAGATCCATTGACTGGCTCGCCACAGGCGAGCAAAGACCCTGTAGAATTCATTCTGATACACATGATAACTAGATAATTTGAGATAGACTCGTCTACCCGTTTGGACTAATTTCCCAGCAACTTTCAGAAACTTCAATCGAATAGAATGAATGGTCATTCCCTTTTGGACTTCTTCAAAGCCAATCGTTCTTAAGAAGTTGACTAAGTTGTAAGCTATCAAGCTGAGCATCATTCGGACATGATTCTCCAAAAAGCGAGGACTGTCTGTTTTGTCAAAGTAAAAGCCAGCCTTCGCTTCTTTAATGAAGTTCTCCATTGTGCCACGTTTGGCATAGATAGAAAAGATGGTATCAGGAGAAACATTTTCTGATAGATTCGTCACGATAAATTCATGTCGAAAGAGTAGTTCGCCCGCTTCACGTGTTGAGCGTATACACACGCGACGACTTTGTGACCAGGATTGTGCTTGATAAGTGGTCGAGAAGTACTGAACTTCTCGTTCTTCCCACTTTTGATTATCGCCATAAAGTACTGATTTCTCAGCTATTTGACCCAGTCTACGATTATTCTTCAGTCGAATAACATAATGACTCTTTTTTGATTCACACGAATCATACACACCAGGTGTAGCGAACCCGCTGTCTCCACGAACCAAGATGTCAGTGTTTGGTAGAGAGTGATTATAGTGCTCTAATAAAGGTGTGAGAAACTCCTTTACGCCTTTTGATGTATATTGATTTCCTGAACGTAGTTCAGCTTTTAAGAAGTCACCAGTCAATCCGTCAAAAGCTACCAATGGATGGTAACCATAGGTTTGGTAGTGTGTATTATAATTCGTTTGTTCTTGGTGACCAAATGTATCTGAATGGGTCGAATCTAAATCAATGATTAATTCCGTATCATTACGGATGAGGCGTGCTTTATCGATAAGTTCTTGGTTCAAAGCTTGAAGTTCATGGATATTCTCCTCAGATAGTCGATCTAAAAATCGGGAAAGTGAAGATTGAGAAGCGAGTTCTTTCCTATCTAAAACAGCTTTAAACACAGGATCTTGTCTCAGGAGATTAGCTGCAGAATCAGCTGAGTAACCAGCAATTAATTGCATAATGAACTGCTCAAGTATGGATAAGTTGTCATGAGTAAAATACGCTCGTTCGTCTTCAATGTGAATGTGTTGCTTAGCCAGTTCAGAAAAACCAAAGATGTTCATCAGCTCTTTCACTAGGACGAGACCCGAATCACTCGATAATTGACCACCTGTATGAGAAATAGTGATATTTGAATTGAATTTTACTTGGTTTTTGTGTAAGCTAGTCATGAAAAGAACTCCTTTCTTTTGGTTGGTTTAGTCACTTTAACCATAGCAGAAAGGGGTTCTTTTTTCATCACTTAACGGGTGAAGATGAAAAAGTAATTGTAAGCTGCAGTGAGGCAGTTTCACATGGTTTTAATTAAAAGTATGAATTATTCAGGAATAGGGTTTATGATTTAAATTTTGCGTAATTATAATTAAAAAAGCGTGAATCGAAAACCCTAGCTTTTCCATATTTAATTTTA
>NZ_JACSQB010000116.1 GCF_014836835.1 Clostridium faecium
ATTCAATCTTTCTACAGACCTAGCTATGGCTAGAGCATCAGTCTTATCATAAGCATAGGCTCTATTAACACAATTATACTCTTCCAGGCGCACGCACCCAGATACTTCACTATAATAACTTTCGCTGACAGGATCCATGACACGATATAATCGCTTACTCATATATCAACTACCTCCTTACTGGTTCAGACCATACCCATCGTAAAATAATAGTTGTGTCTTGTAATATATTTGTCTGGTTCTATATATTCATTGAATAAGCGCACATGCTCCAGAGCGCAATATCTCACAGCATCACTCCAAGAGGGGTATCCTTTTCTTATCTTATGCGTCCAGGTCTTATTAATGTTGTGTTGTATAAATGGAACCGTGGTAATATCTACTTCCTCAATGACTAGGTTCTTATAATCAGAGTCATAGTTTTCTGCAGTTCTGTTTTTCTTAGCATCGGCGAGAACCCTTGTTGCATGTTTCTTATCATATACATAATTCTTATATTTCTTCCGGGCAAAAATAACACCGGCAATCTCGCTAAGATATAGACCAGTATCCAGGTCTTTTACGGCATATAGTCTAATCATTATGCTCGCTATCCCTTTCCTTTTTTAATGCTGCGGTGTGCTCAGATAAGAAGAATCCCTGCCATTTAATTTTCCCACGATCATGGTAGTGATATTTGAAAAAGTTATCTGCGACCAAATTGGCCTCTGACGTGCTATAAAACTGTGCCATTATCTTATCTCCTCATAAAGTCGTTTCTTTTGGCCTCGCGTGAAATGTATATATTCAATAGTGAAGCGATACTTTCTCCTAACTTCTTTCAAGATCCCAATTAGATTTTGGAGACTTAGGCCAGGATACTTTGCCAACGGTATCGAACGCTGAAATGTGCCTTTCCTTTTTAAGTTGAAGAAAATATTGTATTCATTCTTTGGCTCAAAATAGTTAATGCTAATCCAGTACCTAGTTTTGGGCATGTTATTGAATAACGTTGCAATCAAATCGCAGATTTGTCTAGCCTGTCTTCTATTCCAGGCTTTGTCCGCCGTTATGGCCGCCCACAAGTCCTGCTCGTTCAATGAAGGTTCCACCTTTCTTGAGGCTGTTAGCATACATGATTGCTGTTTTCCCGTACCTCTTTCTGATTCGGTCAATGGTATCCTCTAAGTCAATTGCGTTTGGTTTAGGGCTGTTAAATATATTAAGCTGTTCCCCACACCTCTCAGACAACCTGGTACATGACACTGATATAGTCCGTACAGATGATGAAGGATCCCAATATTTCTCAAATAAGAATATTAACTGCTTTACTATGTTTCTTGTTTCAGCAGAAGAAACAGATAGTCGAAGCGAATGCGAGAAACCAGTTTTACCATTCTTATCTTCTACCCCAAGAGAGTACCCAATGCCAAGGCAAACACCGGCGCACTGCTTATTGTGTGCCCTCACCCTGGCCGCTACCTGGGCGCCCATTTCTTTAATAACTACTTCTATTTCATCTTTTTTTGAGTAGTCCCTTGGCAATACCTGGGAGTTCCCAAGGGACTTGTCATGGTGGAGAATTGTCTCCTGGAGATTAGTGCGATCCACACCCCACGCGGTTGCATATAGTTGAGCTCCCATGATTCCCATCCGTCTTTTCAACTCAAAAGGATTAGCGTGTGCAAGCTGATACATATTATGGATCCCAAGCCTGGCTAAATTATCACGAGTTCTCACATTAATCCCCCATACATCAGTTATCTCAGGGATAGTCCAGATTTTCTTTTGGACTGTGTTATTGGTGATCACACCGATGAATTCACGATTGTGTTTGGCATAAATGTCCAGGGCAATTTTTGCCTGCAAGGGATTATTACCTAATCCAACGGTAGTAATCAGTCCTAATTCTTTCTTTACTTGATGCTGGATTTTACGAATAACCTGGAGAATATTGTTGCCGAATAATCGCCATGAGTGAGTAATATCGAGAATGGACTCATCAATTGAGTATGGTTGTAGGTCCTTATTGGCGCAATACTGATTGAAGATCTTGTTAACAGCCAGGTTCTTTTCAATATAAAGATTCATCCTTGGTGGCACCACAATTAAGCGTTCATCGTGAGGAAGGTCTCGCTTCCGGAAGACGTTGGTGATATGGAATAACTCCTTTGCCTTAGGAGAGGATGCCATGACTAATCCTCCACCAGTATTAGCCGCTTCTGATAAAACAACCAGGGGTGTGTTCATCGGATCCAGGCCACGTTCTATACACTCACATGTAGCGTAGAACGACTTGTTGTCGATTACTAAAAAGACTCCCGAAGGTTCATGAGAATAATCCATAACGTTTCCTCTTATCAAACATTAGTTCGCTTTAAATATATCATAAGAACGTAAGTTCGTAAATAAGGGAAAAGAGTTCCTTTAGATTTACTTGTTGCTTAAAAGCTATTATTTACTATAACTAAAACTCAAAAATAAACTATCCTTGAAAAATCATAACCAAGCCCTTCTCTACAATAATAGTCATTTCCTTGAGCACCCCACTCCTCGATAGTATACTTATAGAGTATTTTGTATTTGGGAGAGATTATAATGAAGAAAAAGTTATATAAAGCTAAGAAAAATTGGGTAATTGGCTTTATTGCGGCTACTACTCTTATACTTGGAGGAACAACAATCGCTAGTGCAGACTCTAATGCATCTAGTGTTAACAGTAATCTTGCTTCTCAATCTCAAGTAAGCACATACCCTTCTTTTAAGAGTTTAGTTGTTACTAGCACGCAAGATTCGCCTACCGTTGGTATGTCGTCACAAATAGCATCCAACCCTGTTGGCGACTACAATAAAGATAATGTGGGGTACATTAATCCCAACCAAGAAAGAAACGTCTATAATGATCAAGTTGAAAATGATTCTTATAAAATCAACGATCCTGGATCTTTGAAGTATAGAGAAAAGTTGTTAAACGGTTTTGCTAAGGGTAATGACCAGATTAAAAATTATGGGACTCCCAGCGTCTACGAATAC
>NZ_JACSQB010000149.1 GCF_014836835.1 Clostridium faecium
TCCTATAACTTCAATAAAATTTAATTCAACTTATTTTTTTAGTTATAGCATATTTTTTTATTAAAAAAACTAGCAAATAATTGCTAGTTAATGAAATGATTATAAAAAATTGATTAAATTAAATTTGGAAATAATATGTTATTTTGCAAAAAAAGAAAAGCAAATGTAATTTTACATTTGCTTTTAAATTATCTATTTGTATTTCTTCTTAACCAAGTTGGTACTGAATAATTTTCTTCTTCAACTTCTTCTTCTGTTGCAGCTACTTCTTCTTTATAAACATTTTTTGAAGAGACTATTGTGTCAGCTTTTGAATGACTAGAAACAGGTTGTGAAACCTTATCACTCTCAAATCCAGTTGCTATAACAGTTATTCTTATTTCTTCTTTTAAATTTTCATCAATAACTGCACCAAAGATAATATTTGCATCTGGGTCTGCAGCTTCTTGTACTATTTGAGCAGCTTCACTAATTTCTAATAATGATAAATCAGCTCCTCCAGTAACATTTAATAACACGCCTGTTGCACCAACAATTGAAGTTTCAAGAAGAGGACTTGATATAGCTTCTTTGGCTGCCTCTTGCGCCCTATTATCGCCTCTACCTGCACCTACACCCATATGAGCTAATCCTTTATCTAACATTATTGTACTAATATCAGCAAAGTCTAAGTTTATAAGTCCAGGTATAGTAATAAGGTCAGATATACCTTGAACACCTTGCCTTAATACATCATCCGCTTTCTTAAATGATTCTACTAGAGTAGTTTTCTTATCAACCATGCTTAACAATCTTTCATTTGGTATTGTTACCAATGTATCCACCGATTCTTTTAAAGCCTTAATTCCAGTTTCAGCATGGATCATTCTTTTTCTGCCTTCAAATATAAATGGCTTAGTGATAACTCCTACTGTCAATATTCCCATTGACTTGGCAATTTCTGCTACTACTGGTGCTGCACCAGTACCAGTACCACCACCCATGCCGGCAGTAATAAATACCATATCTGCACCTTTTAGCGCTTGTACAATTTCTTCTTTACTTTCTTCAGCTGCTTTTCTTCCAATTTCAGGATTAGCACCTGCCCCTAATCCTCTAGTTAGTTTTTCACCTAATTGAATTTTTTGTGATGCCTTTGATAAAGCTAAAGCTTGTTTATCTGTATTTATCCCTATAAACTCTACATTTTTAAGTCCTTCTTCTATCATTCTATTTACAGCGTTGTTTCCTCCGCCTCCGCATCCAATTACTTTTATTTGGCATAAATCTCTGTCTTGAACATCAAAATCTAGCACAATACTACCTCCTCATTAGAAAAAATCTGATAAAAACGATTTTATTTTGGATGAAAATGTCCCTTTTTCATTTTTAGTTTCTTTTTTATTATTTAAATTTCTTAGTTTATTATTCTCTTCCACATTCTCTATAACTTTTAAATTTAATGATAACTCTTTTATAATACCTGTAGCCGTTGTGTATATTGGATTAGCAGCTCCCACATAGGATGGAATACCTATTCTGCATGGTTTATCAAGTATACTTGAAACCATATCAGTAGCACTCCTATACAGTGAAATACCACCGCCGCATATTACAATAGAGCTTATTTCATTATAATATCCAGCTTTAACTAAATTTCGCTTAATTAAAGCAAGTATTTCTTTAACTCTTTCCGCAACTATTTCAACTAATGTATTATAATCTACTTCTAATAATTCCCCATTTTCTGATGAATAGATATTTAATTTATAATCTACTGATATATCATCCTTAAATAGCCTTCCACTTTTAATTTTTAAGCTTTCTGCATCCTCATGGCAAATTTTAAGACAAATAGATATGTCATTAGTTATGGTTTCACCACCTAGAGGTATACTAGATCCATAAATCAGTTTATTATTTTTAAATATGGAAATATCTGAAGTTTCTGCACCTATATCTATAAGTGCTACCCCTTCTTTAAGTTCTTCAGATTTTAACATATCCTTTGATACTCCTAAAGAATCTACAACTATACTCTTAACTTTTACTTTTGCTTCATTCATAGCTCTTCTATAGTTATTGACTATTTCTTTAGATGCAACTAATACTTGAGCTTTAACTCCTAAAGTACGACCTAATAACCCTATTGGATTATTTATATTTCCTACCTCGTTGATTGAATACTCCAGAGGGTTTATTGCTACTACTTCCATGCCTCTAGAAGCTTCAACTTCAAGTTTCATTACATTAATAACACTATCAATGTCTTCTCTTTTTATTTCTCTATCCTGGGAAGATAAAGTTAATACTTCTCTCTCCTCAACTATTTCACACAATGATACAGGTATAGAAATATATGCATCTTCTATAGTAGTACCAACAATATTTTCTAGTTGTTTTACTGTCTCAGAAATAGCCTTAGATGTACTTTCTACATCCTCAAGCAAACCTTTTTTTATCCCCTTACACTTAGATGTAGTAATTCCTAAAACTTGAAGCTTTCCTATACCATCTAATTCTCCAACTACACCACATACTTTGGACGCTCCAATGTCTATCCCAACTATGTAATTGCTCACTTAAATTATCCCCCCTTAAGAGAAGCTTCAAAAGTATATATTCAACAAAAAAATCATTTTTCCTCTAAAGCATCTTACTTTTTAGAGAATATTGTGTTAAAATATAAACTTCTATTTTCAGTATAATTGCTTTGTAAATAAAATGCAATATTTCGCTGAAAACCATCTACTTTTATTATATTTATATAAAAAATAGATGGGATATTGCTCTCATCTATTCTAATATAAAGATTTCTTATTAAAATACATCTCTAAAAGCATATTTTATTTCAATAAATTTATTTTTATGCTTTATTTATTAATTAGATTTCTTTCCTAGGCAATAAATATACTGGCAGTTGAAAATTACCATCACATACTTAAAT
>NZ_JACSQB010000176.1 GCF_014836835.1 Clostridium faecium
CTGTAAATCCGTTCCTTAGGGTTCAGTGGTTCGAATCCACTCTCCTCCATTTCATTGGGGTATAGCCAAGCGGTAAGGCAAGGGACTTTGACTCCCTCATGCGTTGGTTCGAATCCAGCTACCCCAGTTATTATTTTTAAATTTGCCGGCGTGGCGGAATTGGCAGACGCGCTAGAATCAGGCTCTAGTGTCTTTTAAAGGCGTGGGGGTTCAAGTCCCTTCATCCGCATTGCCAATCTATCTTGCGGAAGTAGTTCAGTGGTAGAACACCACCTTGCCAAGGTGGGGGTCGCGGGTTCGAATCCCGTCTTCCGCTTAATCATCCAGCGCCCGTAGCTCAATTGGATAGAGCGTTTGACTACGGATCAAAAGGTTAGGGGTTCGACTCCTCTCGGGCGCGCCATTATATATAACGGGAAGTAGCTCAGCTTGGTAGAGCACATGGTTTGGGACCATGGGGTCGCAGGTTCGAATCCTGTCTTCCCGACCATTATTCGGGGCCTTAGCTCAGCTGGGAGAGCGCCTGCTTTGCACGCAGGAGGTCAGCGGTTCGATCCCGCTAGGCTCCACCAACGTGTTCTTTGAAAACTAGATAAGGAAAGTAGACGTTCACAAGAATTTTCTGTAGTGATTCTTTTTAACGGTTAAGTTAGAAAGGGCGCACGGTGGATGCCTTGGCACTAGGAGCCGATGAAGGACGGGACGAACACCGATATGCTTCGGGGAGCTGTAAGCAAGCTTTGATCCGGAGATTTCCGAATGGGGAAACCCACTGCTCGTAATGGAGCAGTATCCATATCTGAATTCATAGGATATGAGAAGGCAGACCCGGGGAACTGAAACATCTAAGTACCCGGAGGAAGAGAAAGCAAATGCGATTCCCTGAGTAGCGGCGAGCGAAACGGGAACAGCCCAAACCAAGAGGCTTGCCTCTTGGGGTTGTAGGACACTCTGTACGGAGTTACAAAAGAACGAGGTAGATGAAGAGGTCTGGAAAGGCCCGCCATAGGAGGTAACAGCCCTGTAGTCAAAACTTCGTTCTCTCCTGAGTGGATCCTGAGTACGGCGGAACACGTGAAATTCCGTCGGAATCCGGGAGGACCATCTCCCAAGGCTAAATACTCCCTAGTGACCGATAGTGAACCAGTACCGTGAGGGAAAGGTGAAAAGCACCCCGGAAGGGGAGTGAAAGAGATCCTGAAACCGTGTGCCTACAAGTAGTCAGAGCCCGTTAACGGGTGATGGCGTGCCTTTTGTAGAATGAACCGGCGAGTTACGATCCCGTGCAAGGTTAAGTTTGAAAAGACGGAGCCGCAGCGAAAGCGAGTCTGAATAGGGCGTTTGAGTATGTAGTCGTAGACCCGAAACCATGTGATCTACCCATGTCCAGGTTGAAGGTGCGGTAAAACGCACTGGAGGACCGAACCCACGTACGTTGAAAAGTGCGGGGATGAGGTGTGGGTAGCGGAGAAATTCCAAACGAACTTGGAGATAGCTGGTTCTCTCCGAAATAGCTTTAGGGCTAGCCTCAAGGTAAGAGTCTTGGAGGTAGAGCACTGATTGGACTAGGGGCCCCTACCGGGTTACCGAATTCAGTCAAACTCCGAATGCCAAAGACTTATCCTTGGGAGTCAGACTGCGAGTGATAAGATCCGTAGTCGAAAGGGAAACAGCCCAGACCGCCAGCTAAGGTCCCAAAGTATACGTTAAGTGGAAAAGGATGTGGAGTTGCTTAGACAACCAGGATGTTGGCTTAGAAGCAGCCACCATTTAAAGAGTGCGTAATAGCTCACTGGTCGAGTGACTCTGCGCCGAAAATGTACCGGGGCTAAACGTATCACCGAAGCTGCGGACTGTTCTTGCGAACAGTGGTAGGAGAGCGTTCTAAGGGCTGTGAAGCGAGACCGGAAGGACTCGTGGAGCGCTTAGAAGTGAGAATGCCGGTATGAGTAGCGAAAGAGGGGTGAGAATCCCCTCCACCGAATGCCTAAGGTTTCCTGAGGAAGGCTCGTCCGCTCAGGGTTAGTCGGGACCTAAGCCGAGGCCGAAAGGCGTAGGCGATGGACAACAGGTTGATATTCCTGTACCACCTCCTCACCATTTGAGCAATGGGGGGACGCAGGAGGATAGGGTAAGCGCGGTATTGGATATCCGCGTCCAAGCAGTTAGGCTGGGAAATAGGCAAATCCGTTTCCCGTAAGGCTGAGCTGTGATGGCGAGCGAAATATAGTAGCGAAGTTCCTGATTCCACACTGCCAAGAAAAGCCTCTAGCGAGGTGAGAGGTGCCCGTACCGCAAACCGACACAGGTAGGCGAGGAGAGAATCCTAAGGTGATCGAGAGAACTCTCGTTAAGGAACTCGGCAAAATGACCCCGTAACTTCGGGAGAAGGGGTGCTCTGTTAGGGTGCAAGCCCGAGAGAGCCGCAGTGAATAGGCCCAGGCGACTGTTTAGCAAAAACACAGGTCTCTGCGAAGCCGTAAGGCGAAGTATAGGGGCTGACGCCTGCCCGGTGCTGGAAGGTTAAGAGGAGCGCTTAGCGTAAGCGAAGGTGCGAATTGAAGCCCCAGTAAACGGCGGCCGTAACTATAACGGTCCTAGGTAGCGAAATTCCTTGTCGGGTAAGTTCCGACCCGCACGAAAGGCGCAACGATCTGGGCACTGTCTCAACGAGAGACTCGGTGAAATTATAGTACCTGTGAAGATGCAGGTTACCCGCGACAGGACGGAAAGACCCCGTGGAGCTTTACTGCAGCCTGATATTGAATGTTGGTACAGCTTGTACAGGATAGGTAGGAGCCTTGGAAACCGGAGCGCCAGCTTCGGTGGAGGCATCGGTGGGATACTACCCTGGCTGTATTGACCTTCTAACCCGCTGCCCTTATCGGGCAGGGAGACAGTGTCAGGTGGGCAGTTTGACTG
>NZ_JACSQB010000087.1 GCF_014836835.1 Clostridium faecium
CATTTACCATTTAACATAGTGTTAATACCACGAGTTTGGCGCTGTATTGACTTTAGACGGCTGATTGTGTATTCTTATACTAACAGGAACGGCCATTAACCCCCTGTAATACATTCGGCAATTTTACATAAGATACAGATTTTAAAATTGCTATATTAAATTGAACAGTTGATTTTTACGCTTCAATAATGTAATTTAATAGTGAAACTAAATAATAAAACATAAAATAAACGAAAAAAGAAGCCCGGTGAACTGCAATTCATCAAGCTTCTTGAACCATTGACAGACCAGCTAGGAAGGCAGATATGCCTATTACCTAAGGTCAAAGATTAAAGATTTGTTTTTTTAGATTTAATTATTTGATACGCCAATATCAAATAATTGTTACTGTTATGGTAACTCGTAAACGCTGGTCTGTCAATGGTTCACGCTTCTTTTATGTTGAAAAACACAGGAAAAGAAGGTCCAAATTATGGCTAGAAAAAGAGCGGGACTTTTGATTGATTTTGACTTAATCGAAAATCCTAAATATCAAGACTTAGACACCAGAGCAGCAATTCTATATTCTCTTTATGCTGACCGCAGTTCTGCAAGTTTGCACAATGCACAGAGGGGGAATAAGGCTTTTTATGATGCTAAAGGTGTCTTTATTCGTTTTAGCAACGAATTAGCAGCAAAGATTATTCGTGTATCTGAAAAGACAATTGGTAAATTCCGTAAGCAATTAGTTGACACTGGTCTTATCGAAATTGTTCGTGATGGTTTGGAGGGGTACAAGATTTACGTTAAGGAAATCCAAGAGACTCCAGCGGATGTCGAACTCCTTATGCCATGGAAAAATCACAACATTCAAATCAAAAAGACTGTAAGTGATTGGACTATTACTGCATTAATCGAAAAGGCAAAGAACATGGCTACAAACACCGTCGCTATCGTGAAGGAAGAATCTTCCACCACGTGCCAGAAGAAAACTCCTATTAGTCTATCTCAGAGTAATTTATCTCAAAGTTTTAATAATAATATTGATTTGATTGATAACGTGCCTGCGCACGTGCGTGAAAACAAATCAAACCAGCAATACAAAACATTGCCAGAAATTATCAAAAGTACCTACAATGCAGTATTTGGCTTTATCAATGCACAAGTAGCAATTGAATTACATTCCCTAATCGACTCTTCTAACGTCGATATGGTAAAGTATGCTATCGAACATAGCAAAGACCGTAGAATCACAAGTCCTATCAAGTACCTAAAGTCTGTTATTAATAATGCTTTAGCAAAAGGGCAGAAGTGCGCCCAAGACATGAAGACCTTCTACGAAAATCACTTTAAGGGCCTAAAGAAACCACGTAATTACTACACCGACAAAGAAGTTGCTGAAATAAGTGCCAATGACTATCGAATTTTTGCCGAATTGAACCCAGGTCGTGCTGCCGAATTAGAAAAAGCACGCTCCAAGAGAGTAGAACGGCCTATTATTCCAATCTACAAACTTGGCGAATAATTTTGATACACCCTTTGTTAAAAGCTATCTTTGGTCCAAAATTAGTGGTAAGATGTAGTAGGTTCAAAAATTTACATGAATCACTTAAATTTTTAACCAAGCATGTCATAAAAATTTACATGTTTTGTTAACTTTTTGTTCAAAAATTTACATGGTTCATGTAAAAAAGTAGGACCATATCAATAAGAGTAATAAAAAGAGTATATATATCAATAAGAGTAATTATGGTCCGTGCGGTCGCCCGGCCATGCCAAAAATTACTGTTTTGATACTGTTTGAGGGGGTATTTTAGTGCGAGAAGCACTTAGCTTAAAAGACTATAAGTCTTTATCAGAAGACGATAAAGCCATTATGTCCAAGTACATTAGGCCAAGTATTCATGTGCCTTATGGTCATGACAGATATATCAATATTGATAATGAGCTATTTTCATCAGGACAATTAGACAACAAAGTAAAAGGACTTTATGTTTGGCTATGTACATACAAGCAGTTGGACAGAAATACGGACAAAATAATTGCACCACGAATGTCGCTTGACTTTGTTATTGATTCAACTGGATTAGACAATCCTAGTGGATATGCGATTAAAAATTTAAGGCAAATGCTTATCTCACTAGAGAGTCATGGCCTAATAAAGGCTGATAAAGACCTAGCATCAATTAACAAGACTGTTTGGTTTGATGTTGAAATCCTGCACGCAAGGGAAAAGTTTGAGTATTTTACCCAGGTTTACATTGGCAATGTTGACGCCATCATGCGAAGTTCAGATGGGCTAGATGCATTTAAACACATTTACACATATGCTGTGGTTAGGTCTTTTGTTACTTCAAACAAGAAGTATACCAAGGTAGTCACCATCAAGAAACGCCTAATCAGCGAAAGAATGAATGTTTCCAAAAACACGTATTACAATCGTCTCCACTGGTTAAGAGACCACCATGTGATTGGAATGTTTAATGTACAGATGCTAAATGATTATGGTGGACAGAAAGTGCTAATGACTGATATTAGGGACATGAAAGACCTAGTTACGACTATTGACGACTGGAAGAGAAGAAAAATCATCTCAAAAGTCCTAAGTTAATTATATACATTGTTTCATTTTCCACTATCGACACCGATTACATGGTATAATATAATCATAAACTTAATCGTACGAACAAAATAAACAAAAATAGTATATACCCCTAGAAGCTCTCAGAATCGTTTCTAAGCGATTTTAGGTCATTTAAGTATAGATTTACGAAAATGATATTAAAATGCGACAGGATCCATTCTGAGAGAAATTACGGGTATTTATTCAACACTATTGAAACTAACGGTGAGAAAATGAGCAGCAAAGTATTTAAT
>NZ_JACSQB010000186.1 GCF_014836835.1 Clostridium faecium
GGTTCATTATAATTTACAGAGTCACCACTTAATTCTATTAAAAAGAATGAACCGTCCCTTTAACAATTTTAATTTATCCTCACTTTTTGGGTACAGTTCATTATAATTTACAGAGTTACCACTTAATTCTATTAAAAAGAATGAACCGTCCCTTTATAAAATTAAAAAAGTGGACTATAAAGTCCACTAACTATTTATTAGTTTTAAATATTCATCATATATTTGTTTAGTTGTATTTTCCCAAGTATATTTTTCACAAACATATTCTTTTAATTCATTATTTTTTTTATTATTATAGCCCTTAACTATGGCTTCTTTTATAGAATTCTCATTATAAGGATTACAATATATAGCTAAATCTTTAAAATATTCTCTTGAAGCTCCTTCTTCTGTAACTACAATGTTACATCCGCTTGCTGCTGCTTCTAATGAAGAAAGACTTGTTAGTTCTATAAAGCTAGGTAATGCGTGAACCTTAGCAAATTTATAAGCATTATATACATTATAATTGTCCATAAAGCCTAAATACTTAACATTCTTATAGGATAAACATTTTTTAAGATAATTTTTATTATAAATTCCTCCTACTAGAACTAAAGGTAATTTTAATTCGTTACAAACTTTTGAAAGTGTTAACTGATTTTTTGCCTCATATATTCTTCCTACAGAAAGTACATAATTGTTTACATCATATCGTGTTGTAAAATTATAAAGTGGTACATCTTCATACTCTAGCATGTTTACTCCATTATAGATTACTTTACAAGGAGTATCAAATTTAAAATCTCTTTTTAAATTTTCTAGTTCCCACTTGCTATTACAAAAAATCATGTGACTTTTCTTCAAAAGTTCTCTTCTATATATATTACAACTATTCCATAGTTTTAGTTTTTCAATTTCTCCTATATGGTTATAATAATTACTCATGTTAAAATAAAGTGGAGTAATTACAATTTTACTTTTTCCTTTTAGGCTTTGTCTATAATACCTATATATTTCTCCTGGAACATTGATATTAAATAAATGAATAATATCATAATCATTATATTCATATATCTCTCCTCTATCTATATCAACATTAACTCCTAAATCTTTTAGATGTTTGTAAATCTTTTTTACAATGATGGAGTCACCAGCAGAATTTTTCAAATAATCCTGTCTTGCACATAACAAAACCTTCATTGATAATCCTCCTATGTTTGCTACTTAAAATATAACTATGCAATCATAGTAGTTTTTATCACTAATTATTCATCAATTTTCTAAATTATAAAAGATTATCAAATAAAAAAACTCATAATTATTTAATCAATTATGAGTTAAACACTTGAAATAAATTTATTTATATACTAATTCAAACTCTTCAAAAACTATTTCCATATCTTCATTAAATTCTTTTCCTATTTCTTTTAATTCATTTTCAAAATATATTTGATGAACATTTCTCCAATAATTTAAAGATTTATCACCTTCACCCTCTATTAAAGCAAATCTCTCTGTTACATCTTTAAAAGGTATAATTTCTATTTTAGTGGTTTTAATAATACATTTAGCAATACCTTGCCAGTTAATAATTATGCTATAGTCATCAACTTTTGGCATTTTTTCCCCTTCTTCTTTATACCAATAATGCAATGAAGCTGTTCCTCTTTTAATTCCTTGTAAAACAAGTTCTGCTAAGTTATTTGCAGATTCTTCATCATTACAAAAATGCCAAACAGTATAATTCCTTTTTGTAGTTTCCTCATTTTCTCCTATAGTCTTTAAATAACTTAACCACATTTCTTTTACTGAAACATCATATTTAAACATAAATTTTTCCTTTCATTTATAATAATTTAACCTCCATATTTATATAATTGAAAATTGATTATTAGAAATTCTTCATTGTCAATTGTTAATTTTTTCAAGTTCATATCTTGTTTTAAGCTGCAACTTATATTCAGCTATAAATTAAATTGTAGAGTAATTTATCTCTAATTGGAGGTTAAATCTTTAATTTTTAATGAAAAGTTATTCTTTAATGTTCAATAAAGGATTATTTTTTAATTTTTCCTTTACTAATTCCTTATTTTTAATGTCCAATTCTTTTGCTAATTCTTTTATATTTCTAGTTTTATCGCAAATATCTGATCTTAACTCTCTATTTCTAGCAGCTAATTTTTTATTTAAAATAGTTAACTTTTCATTTTCACTTTTTATTTCCTTTGAAACTTCTAACATAACCTCCATCTCAGAATCAATTTTTTGCATTTCTTCATTTAATCTAAGATCTTGGTTATTAGACAAATTTTCAATTTGTTCTCGAAGTTCCTTATTAATACTTTCTAAAGATTCAACTTGTTTTTTCATTTGCTCTAACTCTGAAATTAAAAGTTTATTATCATTATTTGCTTTTGTGAAGTTCTCAGATAACCTTTCATAGCTTTCTTTACTCTTTAAAAGTTCATCTCCCATATTTAAAGCAGCTAATATAGTGGCATCCCCTGGACCTAACTTAGAATTATTCTCCATTAAGGTGCGAATACGTTTGTCCACAAACTTGGCTACCATATGTAAATACTCGTCATTTTCTTCACCTTTTAAATTATATTCCATACCATTTATTTTAACTGTTATAATGTTCACTAAAACACCCTCTTAAAGATTATAGTTGCTCTTATTTTAACATAAAATTCTTATGAAATAAACCAAAATAATAAAATATTACTATAAATCCCACTGTTTTCTTAATTATTCTCTAGTTTAACCTATTTCCCTTAAAGTTAATATAGATATCCAATTTTAAACTTATTGTCTATGTAAAAACAATTGATTTATTTTAAATTATAATT
>NZ_JACSQB010000162.1 GCF_014836835.1 Clostridium faecium
TCGGTGGAAAAGGCTATTATCTTAGCCTTGAGAGATTTGGGTGGTTCTGCTAGCCGTAAAGATTTAAGAAAGACCATAGCAGATAGGGGCTATGACGGGCTGACCTATGATCAGGTCTTCACTACCAAACAGGGGAAAAGCGGAACTTATTCGCCGTTCATGTTTGATTTTAATTTTGGTATTCGCAATTTGGTTAGTGTTGGATATGTTGAGAAACCAAAAAGAGGGGAAGACATTATTCTTACCGCTTTAGGTGAAAAAGATGATATATCTCACTACCCAACTAAGAAGCAGGAAGAAATGAAGGCTGCTTATTGGAATAAAAAAAACAAGGAACGCTATGAGCGAAATAAGGCACAACAAAAAGCCCCCAAGGATGTACTTCCTGAAATCATGACTTCGGATCCCTCTGATGAAGAAGACACCTCTAATATGAATTGGAAAAGTCAGTTGTTAATTCAGTTAAAGAAGTTTGATCCAGGTAAATTTGAAAGCTTTTCCCGTTTGCTGATTGCTAAAATGGGCGTAAGTATTGATAAGCATCGTGGCATTGTGCGCTCGGGTGATCATGGAATTGACGGGTTTGGTTATTTCACTTCAGATGAATTTCGGACCAGCCGAGTAGCAATTCAGTGTAAAAGGTATACAACAGGTGCTGTCTCGGAACCCGAGATTGATAAATTCAAAGGTGTTATGGATAGCTTTAATGCCGAATATGGGATTTTTGTTACTACAAGTCATTTTACTGATAGGGCAAAAATAAAAGCTACCCAAGGAAATAACACCGTAACTCTAATTGATGGCCAGGGATTGGCGGATCTTGTTGAAAAGTATAAGTTGCATATTACCCCCGTCGTTACTTATGCACTTGATGATTATTATTTTGAAACTGATTAATTAGGAATGTGATAAAGGGTATATCTTTATAAAACCAATATTTTAGAGGGCTGCTTTCTTCAGCCTTAAAAAATTATATAAGTCAGTAAGCGCCAAGGTGATTAAGGATGATCGCCTTGGCGCTTACTTCGTATAAGAATGTATTAGTTCATGATTAACTTTTCAGAAAAAGTGAAAGACAAGTTTCAACCTAAATCTGAGGGACAGTATCAATCGGGCAGCTGTAGACATCGGAGAAACCGCCATATGATCGTAGCGTGAATAACTTTAAGGGTAAATTATTGTCATCATAAAATGATATAATAATATTAAAAAGGGATTCACACTGGCTTTGATGGTGAGAAGAGGCGTCGTTACTATGCTCAATGATAAGCAAAAGGGGATCGTTCGTCATCGGCGGGTGATCTTTGCGATAATTATCGCGATTTTGATAACTTTACTTGATCTCTGGCCGGTTGTCTTTTTCTTTGGTGCTGGACTCTTAATGTTGTATCTTGTCTTAGGGGGAATCAGCTGGTTGATCACATGGCTTAGTGGCGAAGACCTGACCAACCCTAATCACCGGCATGCCCCAGATGAGAATCGTGATAACTCGGTGTCTGATACATTGTGGGATATTGAAACCCTGCATGCAATGCATCATCACGATGATAGCTATGCCCATTACCATGATTACCTCAACGATGATGATTCATAACGATGGCAACAATGATCTTAACTAAGATAAAAGGCGGCCTCATCGTACACCTTTCAGGGTTGACGTTATCATTATCTATA
Source organism: Clostridium faecium (assembly GCF_014836835.1). Lineage (GTDB taxonomy): Bacteria > Bacillota > Clostridia > Clostridiales > Clostridiaceae > Clostridium_J > Clostridium_J faecium. Next base: position 1,675 of record NZ_JACSQB010000162.1, read on the forward strand.
ATTTGACCTTATAAAACTGAACTTTTACTAACTAGTATTAGAAATAGGAAAAATAAAAGCCCTCAAGTATGGAAGCGCACTTGGGGGCTTTTAGCAACTTAACTACTATTGATTTCTTGATTTATTAGGAAGGGTAGAGTCCCTAACAATTAAATGGGGAATATACTTCTTTATAATTCGTTTAGAATTGCGATTATGGGTGATTAATATGTTTGCAGCAGTTTGTCCCATTTCCATTACGGACTGGTCAACAGTTGTTAATGTAGGGTACATAATACGTGAAATATTTGTATTATCGTAGCCCACTACAGAGTAGTCCTTTGGGATATTGTAGCCTAATCGTTTAGCATGGTTAATAAAAGCCAGGGCCATTAAATCATTAAAAGCAAAAACAGCCGTAAAACGTTCCATTTCCATTTTTTGAACTGTTTTTAATGTGGTATCAAAAGTGTAGTCTGACTCATATATTAGCGAGGAGGGAAGTGAGAGCCCCGATTCCTTAAAGGCATGTCTAAAGCCAGCTAAACGGCTTTGAGCACCTTCAAGCCCTAAATCGCCTGTAATACATGCAACCCGCTTATGACCAAGTCGGAGTAAATATTTACCAACTAAGTAACCTCCTTTTTCTTGGTCATCGGTAACAACGTTACTACTGGGGGATCCTGAAAAGTCCAAAAGTACATGAGGAATGCTGAGATCCGCCAATCTCTTGAAATTATCGAGCGGTGACTGATTGTACTTAAGTGACCGAGCCATAATAATACCGGCAACGTTTTGTTGATATAAAAGATTTATATACTTCAACTCTTTTGATTGACTATTGTTGGTATTAGATATAATTAATGACCAGCCTTTTTCACTGCAAAAATTCTCTGCACCCTTTGCAAAAGATGCATAGAAATCGTTACGAATATCGGGAATGATAAGTCCTATCGTTCTCGTATGCTTCGTTCTTAAATTAATAGCTGTTTGATTACTAATATATCCCATTTCTCTTGCAGCCGTTAAGATATCGTTTCTAGTTTGTTCAGGTAATCGAAATGGCTTTTTGTTAATTGCTATCGAAACCGTAGAAACTGAGTAACCGGTC
>NZ_JACSQB010000185.1 GCF_014836835.1 Clostridium faecium
ATATAATAATTTAGGAGAGATTTTTATGAAAAAGATAATCGCTTTATTGATAATAATGATAAATTTATTTACAGTAAATATAATTGCTTATGAATTTACTAATGATGAAGATAAAATAAACATATATAATTTAACTTTTGATACTTTAGTATCCTGTTATGATGATTTAAATGACATAGACTATATTGCTATTGACATGAACAATAAATTTTTTAGTGAATTTGGCAAAGAAGATAAAGATAAGATATTGGATTATTTAAAAAAATATAATAAAACTGTGATGAATAAATCACTGAAGGATTTAAATAAAGAAGGATTTACAGATAAATTCAATAGATTAAATGGAAATAATAAAAATGGATTATTTATTAATATAGTGGATTATAAGTGTAAAAATAATAAAATTTTTATTGAAGCTGCACTATATAAAGGACCGTTTTCTGTAAAAGGTGTTAAAATAGTAATAAACAATAAGGATGGAAGATGGAACTTAGAAAGCAATAGATTAATATGGTAAGTATAATGTAGGAATATTATAAGTTATAATATATAATAAAATTAAAAACAGTTTTAAGTATGAGGTAATTATGAATAAAGATTTTTATGATGTTTCTATAGAGTTAAGTAGTAATACTGCTGTTTATACTGGAGATCCTAATATAGAAATAGAAAAGGTGTTTAATATTTCCAAAGGGGATAAATTTAATTTATCGAAACTTATATTTACAACACACAGTGGCACCCATATAGATGCACCTAAACATTTCTTTAATAATGGATATGGAGTAGAAGAAATACCAATAGAAAAATTGATAGGTAAAGTTAAAGTATTTGAATTATTAAATTGCAATAAAATTGAGAAGCAGCATTTGGAAAAATTTAAAATTGAATCTGGAGATAGAATATTTTTTAAAACAAGCAATTATGATAAAGTAACTCATAAAACATTTTATGATGATTTTGTATATTTAACTTTAGAAGCAGCAGAGTATTTAGCAGATAAAAATATAAATACAGTAGGTATCGATTATTTTTCCATTGAAAATTTTGATGACGATGAATTTAAAGTGCATAAAATACTTTTAAAAAATAATATTGTAATAGTAGAAGGAATAAATTTAAAAGATGTGCCAGAGGGAGAATATAAACTTTGTGCATTACCAATTAAAATTAAAAATTCAGATGGTGCCCCAGCAAGGGTAGTATTATATAAATAAATCTCATTATATATTGAGATTTATTTTTTTAGTTAATAATTATAAAATTATTTGGTTATATTTAAAACTTACTAATAATATTTATATATTAATGTATTAAAATTCATTCTAAAAGTCTTATATTATATATACTAAATTATAGAAAATAATGGGGGGAATGGGGACTCCTAAGTATTAAATAAATTTTTAATATTTATATTTTATAATTTGAATTGATGTGCTATTAAAAGCAATATAGCAAGAATATACAAGATTTAAAGCGGGGATTAATAATTGTATGGAACTGGATGCAAAATATTTAATTAGCTATTTTGTTATTTATTAAAATAAACAAAGCAATATGACCAGCCTGCAATAGAGAAAAGTTGAAGATTATTTTTTTATTATATGAGAGTTTTAGATTATTTTAATTTTAAAATGATTAAAGATTTACTTAAATTATGTCCATGTGACGCATGGGTTAGCAGCTAATAGGATGAATAAGGAGAAAATACTTAAAGTAATTTGTAAGAAAATTTTAAAAATTTAATTTAAATAAATCAACATGTAGACTAAGGTAACAAAAAGATATTCTCGTAAAACATTGAATCCAATTAAATCAATATATAGGTACAATCTTATAAAAATTAGGATATTTAGATGTATATTAACAGTAAAAGAGTATGATGATGTCTATATGAATTTGAATATTTGAAGTATTTAAGGAGAGATTCCTTGCATAAAACATGATAAATTTTTGAAATAAATTATTATAATATAAATATTCTATATAATAAATCTTAGATATTTTGAAATTAAAATATAAAAACCTTGTATTTGATGGAAAGTTATTAAATATAGATATTATTACTTAGGAGAGGGATAGAATTTATTAGTTAAACTGTGCACAGTGTATATATAATATTATATGATTCTGATTTTAATACGAAGAAAATATCTTAAATAAGTATTATCAATGAACTTAAGAAGGAAATGAAAGTATTATTATACCTATGAAAAAGTAAGTTAAAAGAAAAATTGATTTTAATAATAGCTTGTAAAAATAAGGATTAAATTTAAAAGTCCTAAGGTTGATGATGATGTAGAAGATTTATGCATACTTGTTAAAACTAGATTAGTAAAAAATAATAAAAAAATTAGTTAATTTATCACTTTAATAATCAAGTTAATATTAAAAATTATTTTTTGATTTAATGAGTTTAAAGCTTAGAGATTTCATTTCATAAAATAATATTTAAAAGTTTCTAAAGTGGGAGGCATGATAT
>NZ_JACSQB010000168.1 GCF_014836835.1 Clostridium faecium
TAAAATCAAGATATTTTTATGTATACAAAAGCTTTTTCATAAGAAAAGTTAATTTTATTAATTTTTTAATAAAATTATTAATAAATTGTTAAGCATTTACTTTTAATACATATTTAGTTTTATATTTTTAAAGGATTCAACTATTCGATAATTTAATATATTTTTTATTAATCTTTAAATCCACTATGTAGAATTTTATTTTTGAAATAAAAAAAATATATTAAATAAAATCTATTAGAAAAATTTTATTTTTGCAATAATTTATTTTTACTTCTCCAATTATATGTTAATTTTTATCTAATTAAATTTATTCTTTAACACATGTGTTTTTATTAATTTAAAAAAGAAAAGGCAGTTATTTATGACTAGAACAAGTCATAAATAACTACCTTTATTTTTTAGATATTATCTTCCATCTGTATAAGTATATTTAAGATCAATCACTCCAAATATTGGTGATGAATAATTTTTAACATATTTACGTACATAAGTGTTTTTATATCTCCATACTCCTGGACTAATTGCAGCATCTTCATAAACTAATAATTTTTCTGCTTCAGTATATAATTTAACTCTTTCTTCTTCATTTTGAGTTTCATTAGCTTGTTTTATTAATTCATCATATTTTGTATTTTTCCATCCAGTTCTATTCATACCAGAATTTGATATCCAAAGATCAAAGAAAGTGTTTGGATCATTGTAGTCTCCACTCCAAGCTTGAGATGCAAGTTCATAATCTCCATCTAGTGTTCTAGCTTGGAATACTGCCCATTCACAAAAATCTGGTTCAATATTTACACCTAATACATTCTTATAATTTTGTTGTTCAAACTCTGCAAATTCTTTATGAACTGCACTAGTTCCAGATTGTATAAATTTAATTGTATGTTTAGATGGATCTGGATCTAATCCTTCTTCTTTTAATCCTTCAATTAATAATGCTTTAGGATCCGGATTTTCTTTTTTCAATTCTGTCATAGGTTCATATTTAGCTTTTTCTCTAAAATCCACTTCACCTGATTTTACTTCTGGAGGGCACCATGCTACTGCAGGTTCTGCTAGCCCTTTATATAATGTTTTAACCATTCCTTCTCTATCCATAGCTAATGAAAATGCTTTTCTTATTTTAGCATTTTTGAAGTATTTACTATTTTGGTTAAATTGTGTATAAGTAGATGAACCATCATATCCTCTTTTAACTTCGAAATTTCCTGTTTTGTCAAGTTTCTCTATCCACTCTGGTTTAGTAACAGCCCCCATATCTAATGAGCCATTAAATATTTCATTCATTTTAGAATTTTCTTCTTTTATGATTTTCATTGTAGCTTTCTCTAATTTTACATTTTCTGCATCCCAATATTCTGGGTTTTTAACTAATTCTACTTTATTATTATGAACCCATTCCTTTATTACAAATGGTCCAGTAAATACCATTGTTTCAGCTTCAGATCCGTATTTATCACCATGTTGCTCAATTATATCCTGTCTTTGTGGTGTCATCACTTTAAAATATGTTAAACCTAAGAAATATGGACATGGTCTTTCTAGGGTAAATTCTAAAGTTTTTTCATCTAAAGCTTTAACTCCTACATCTTCAGCCTTTGCTTCTCCTGAGTTGAAAGCTACCGCGTTTTTTATTGGATATAATAAAAATCCATATTCAGAAGCAGTTTTAGGATCTAATGTTCTTTTTATACCATAAACAAATTGTTCTGCTGTAACAGGTTGTCCATCTGACCATTTCATATCTCTTAATTTAAATGTCCAAGTTTTTCCATCTTCAGATTCTGTCCAACTTTCGGCAGCACCTGGTGTAATAGTTTCTTTACCATCTTCATCTACTTTAATTCTTGTAAGTGCTTCCATAACATTTGTTAGCACTTGAGAAGAATATGAGTCTGTACTTTTAGCTGCATCTAGTGATTTTGGCTCAGCTTGTAACAGTAAATTTAAATATTGTTCTTTATCCATTTTAACTTCACTTGAAGTTTCATTTCCACCTTCTGCCGGTTTTTCACCATCTTCTTTTTTTCCGCATGCTGATAATACTAAAGAAGCAGTTAACGAAACTGTTAATAATGATATTAATAATCTTTTACTTTTCACAATTAATCCCCCTCTTTTTAGAATTTCATTAATATTCTTAAAATAATAACTATAGAAAATTTAAGGAACTTGATATTTCTAGATAATTAACCCATAAATATTTTAGTAATCTAGTTCATTCTTGATATACCTATAGATTAAACTATTTTTTCTAACAAATCAAGAATTTTTTTTCAGAATAAAGACTAAAATATGAATGTATTATTTATTTTTCTGAAAAATTTTTTTATAATTTTGCTCTTTTTCTACATTTTTCATCCATTTCCCTTAAAACATTTATTCCATATATAAC
>NZ_JACSQB010000148.1 GCF_014836835.1 Clostridium faecium
GTGTACTGTTTTGACCGAAGAGGAATGGGCTAATTGGTTGACTGGTGGGGGGCTGCCATTACTCAATGGAAAGAAAATTGATAACGAAGTTAAGTTTGTTGAGGAATATATTCATAAAAAAGAGGACAACTTCTGCGGATTTTTCGAGAATTAAGAAATTTTAGGGGGAAATTTAAGATGGCACTTTACAACAGCTTTGAAGAGTTAAAAGCGGACAAGCCAGAACTAGCACAAGAACTATTAGATGTATTCGGTAAAGGCGAATGGAAAGAAAGCAATTTGAGTGTATATGACACGTTGGAAGATTTCGCTTATTACGAATTAACTGAAGGTTGGTATATCGACAACCATTTTGACAAGCAAGATTACAACGGCGCCCCCAATCCTATTGACTATATTGATTTAGAAGCCTTGGGTGAGGCATTGGTTGAAAGCGGCGATGAAAGTTTAATTTATCGCACCGAGGGCAATAAGGTAGTTACTACCGACTGGGGTTGGGGTTAAAAGAATTTTCCTCAGAAATAACACTATTAAAAATAAATTCACTATTAAGAGGTAATTATCATGAAAACAGAAAAGCAATTAATCGAGTTAATGGAAACACGGACTTTGGCAAAAGAACTTTGGGAAGAAAAATGGAGTAATTGTACGTTAAAGGATAATTTAGAGGGCCTTGACTATTATCTAAAACTAATTGATGGTTCGATTTGGGTTGTTGATATTCAATCAGATGAACCAGAGTTCACAGTAGATAGCGTAGATGAGATTATTGAGTTTTTGAATAATTCCGCTGATTGCGGTGACGAAACAAGTATCGAATATAAGTTGGCTACGGAGAAAATGTACTAACACAAACACTATTAGGAAGAAATTCACTATTACGAGGTAATCAAAATGAATACACAAGCACTATTAGATAACGTTGCAACTATTACAAACAACGACGCAATTATTGTAAACGCAAAAGAATTTTTGAAAGCGGCAGATTGTAAAATTTAAGTTGAACATTTGAGTGGACAGAAAAACCCATAAAGGTCTTTAATGGTGTTGCTTAGCTAAATCCATTGAAAGAAGAACCTTTATGGGCACCACTATCTTATCATTTTCAGACCGCGTTGTCATTGAAACACTTCATAATGAGAAACGTTCCTTGCAGTATATTGCTGACTACTTGGGCTTTAGTAAAACGACCATCTTTAATGAACTTCACCGACTAGATGTTACTTACCAGGCTCAATTAGCACAGGCTGACTTTGAAAAGAAGGTTACCCAACGAGGGCGCAAATCTTCTTTAACTACTAATCTTAAGCGATTAATTGAAGAGAAAATCAAAGTCCAGAAGTGGTCGGCTGAACAGGTTGCTCATGTTGTCGGGATTGCTTATAAGTCTATTTATAACTGGATTGACCAAGGACTACTTGATTTACGGTTAAAAGACTTACCAGATCATGGTATCCGTCGACATCGGGCTAAAGAAAAACGTGGTACCTTTAGTCATGGACGCTCGATTGAAGAACGTCCAGCAGATATCGAGACTCGCCAAGAATTCGGCCATTTTGAAGCTGATACAGTGCTCTCTGGTAAACGCAAAGGACAAGCCGTCGCTACTTTTGTGGAACGGAAGAGTCGCCTGACGATCGTTAAACGGCTCAATGGACGTGACAGTCAGTCAATGAAAGCTGCAATCGTCGAGTTAGCTCATCAGCTTAACGGTAAGCTCAAAACATTGACCGTTGACCATGGTAAAGAGTTTGCGGATTACCAGGCAATCGAAGCATTAACTGGCACTCAGCTTTACTTTGCCCATGCCTATTCACCACATGAACGAGGCAGTAACGAAAATCGCAATCGGGTTCTACGGCGATTTATTCCTAGAGGGAAACCAATTGAAGAGTTAAGTGATGATGAATTAGTTCAGATCAACTGGTACCTAAATTCACGCCCACTTAAATGTCTCAACTGGCATTCACCGATTGAGATCTTTTTGCTTAATCTGCGCCATTAAATTCGTTCAAGTTATTTCTTGCAATCTGCCAAGCTCTTAAATTCGTCACGGTTGGTGTAAGCACGAAGAAGTCCCAGCCAACACTAATGAACGTTCATGTGGGTATTAATGAGAATGAATTGGTTCTTGGCGCAACGGATTCACACAAATTGACGTATTTAAAGGTGGGGGCAAGTATCCCATCTGAGTTATCTAGTAAAGAATTTTTGGTTGACGGAAAGTTTGCTAAAAACTTATCTAAGACACCGACAAAACACGGGGAATATTTACTTATTAAGCCGGAATTTAATTCTAATGGACGGTCAGTTGGTAAGGTCACATTCATTGACGGTAACAACGAAACATTTATTGATAAACACGGCAGCGATGATTTTTACCCTGAA
>NZ_JACSQB010000056.1 GCF_014836835.1 Clostridium faecium
AGTTGGGAGAGCACCTGCCTTGCACGCAGGGGGTCAAGAGTTCGAATCTCTTTATCTCCACCATAAAAGCAATCCAAAAGGGTTGCTTTTTTTATTGTAAAAAAATATTAAATACCATCTATGATTTTCCTCTTTACAAAATATATTATATATTTTGACTGCATCATCTATTTTTATTTGTAAATTTTTTAATGAACTAATTCCATTTATAAGCTCTTTAAAATCATCATTTTCTAAATTAAGAACTTACTACTTTATCTAATGAGCATAAAGTTTATATAAAGTGGCCATTAGCAACATTTTGCAATTTGTTAATCCAATAACAGAGACTTTCTTAATAATAAGTTTTTATCAATATCAAAGCTTCTGTATATCCTTCACTTCTAAATTGATAATATTTAGCTTGACCTTAGTTCAATCAAAATGGCTGAAGGTAAGACATTGAGATATATATTTACATATTTTCCTCTTTTTAATTATTGATTTCAATGTTATAATATGAGTTACTTTTTATATAGTTACAAAATTATAATGGGAGATGAATTTATGTATAGTAAAAATTATATACCAATGGATGAGGGCATTTGGAGTGGAAGGGTGGACAGTACTTCCAACTACGATGCTTTTAGATGGCATCAACATGTTAAACCATTAAATTTATGGGATGAAAACATAAAACCTGTAGAAAACTTAAGCTTTGGCATATTAGGTTTTTGTTGTGATATAGGTATAAAATTAAATAAAGGTAGAGTTGGTGCAATAAATGGTCCAATATCCATAAGAACTCAAATGGCAAACTTTCCTTGCAATTTTTATGAATGTGTAAATATATTTGATGCAGGTGACATAGTTGCAGAAGGATTAACTTTGAGTGAAGCACAAGAACTCTTATCTAAATCTGTAGCTAGACTTCTTAGTTTAAATATATTCCCAATTGTATTAGGGGGCGGACATGAAACTGCTTTAGGAAACTTTAAAGGGCTTTTTAATAATGTACAAACTATATGTGATAAACCAAAGATTGGCATAATAAATTTTGATGCCCATTTTGATTTACGACCTTATGATAAGGAAGGAAGCTCTGGAACTATGTTTAGGCAAATATCTGATATATGCAAAAATAATGATATGGATTTTTCCTATTTTTGTGTTGGTGTTCAAGAACATAGTAATACAATTGAGCTTTTTAAAACTGCTAATAGATTAGGAGTTAAATATGCCCTTGCAAAAGATATAGTATCTAGTGATGGGTGGGCACTTGTTAAAGCTTTAAAAGATTTTATAAAAAAACAAGATTACATATATGTAACTATTTGTTCTGATGTGTTTTCAGCAGCTTTTGCTCCAGGTGTTAGTGCAATTCAAACCGTTGGATTAGATCCTGAAATGGTAATTCAAATGTTAAAACATATATTAAAATCAGGAAAGGTTATGAATTTTGATATTTGTGAAGTTGCTCCAAGATTTGATAAAGATAATATAACTTCAAATACTGCAGCAGTAATAATATTTGCGTTAGTAAATACTATTTGTAAGCAATATAATTTAGACTACAGCTATTAGGATAAAAATTATATTTTTTAAATTTTGTTATTTTAATATATTTGTATATAATAGACATATATAGACTGACTACTTATAAGGTTGTATTAACAAATTACTTTAGCGTATACTTACATAATTGACGATTGGCAATGGACAATTATGAATACTTATCTCAGGAAAAGTTTAAATCTATTTTTTAAAAGTGATGAAGTCATTTTTATTATAAATATGTTAAAGAAATTGATTGGTTTGATAAAACTAATATTTAAGAGTAATACATGAAAGCATACATTTTAGGAGTTATACATGTTTATTTATAGAGTAAAACAATTTTTTAAGGCTATAACAGCTAAAATTACAGAGGAAGATATAGAGTTTTTTAATAGATATTTAAAACCTTTTGAAATTGAATTGTTTAATAAACTTAAGGTTTATGACAAAAAGCATTGTATAAATGTGGCTAAAGATATTTTTGAGGAAACTAAAAGGATATCTTTAAATGATTATGATACAAATACATTAATAAAAGCAGGACTGCTTCATGATATAGGTAAAGTATATAGGAGTTTAAATCCTATAGAGAAATCTATAGTAGTTATTTTAAATTTTATTACTGGGTTTAATATTTATCTGTTAATGGGAAGCTTAACTAAACGTCGTCTTTTAAAATTCTTGGGTGTTGTCTTATATCTTTTTAATGGCTATCATATCTTGGATTTATATGTCCGAGTTGAGTGGGGAGAAGT
>NZ_JACSQB010000142.1 GCF_014836835.1 Clostridium faecium
GCATCATCAGGTGTCCCGGTAAAGACCGGGTCGTAGCTCAACTTGTCAATTCTCAGACTGGCCATCTGCTGCATCAATTTTTCATCGTTAGCTAAGTAGTTAGCCACTTCTACTTCTGGCAAACTCATACTTGCAGATCCTCCACAAATTTTGCGAGAACCGCTGTTTTTGACTCTTCCTGAGACTTCTCAATGAAGTGCTGCGGCCGCTGTTTGGAAGTTCCCGAGTTAGGGAAGTGGGCAATATATCCCTTTTCCTTATCATATCCGACGTCAACTTCAAACTCTCCGCCAGTGGTTTTGAGATTACCTCTCTTGGTGTGTTCCCGGAGAGGTGTCTTCCCAGAATGGTCCTCGTTAGAAACCGGTGTATTAACCTTTAGTCGTTCTTCAAAGACTTTGGCCCCATCGCGGGTGGCTTTTCGCGCCTTTCGTTCCTCAGTCTTTTCAAGCCGTTCCAGGTTTGCCATCAGCTCTGCTTCTCCGGTTACTGCCATTATCGACCACCTCCTGAGCTGAAATCTTCGACAAGTCCCGTGTCTTATAGTCAGGGTCCATGCCAGTGATTTCATATTTCTTTCCCTGCCATTCAATCAGCCAATTTGACTGAATGGGTTTGGGTAGCTTAAAGGCTACTAGAAACGTTGGTGACTCCTTCCGAAAACCGACTTCTGAACTATTCTGCACGAATTCCCGGATTGGTAGCTTGGGCACTTCTGCCCAGCAGGAGAACTCCTTCACTGGGACACTATCTAGCGGCTGTCGTGTCACCGGGTCAACACCCGATTGAACGGAGTAAAAGGTAATTCGTTCAGTCATGTTCCTGAGTTTCATCTATGGTCACCTCGCTTCGCAACTGATTGATAATACCGTTGATTCCGGATCCAATTTCCGGACGATAACTATCTGCAGTCAAGCCTCGCTCATAGTAGTCTTCTTTGACCTGTTTCATGACCGCAATCTTGAAGCGCGGCTCCTTAGCATAGTCATCAGGTGTCTTAGACTTATCAATCGCCTTAGCAATCGTTGCGGCCGCCGCATTGGCCATTTCGATGATAATTTCATCATCAAAATCCTGGTCAACCTCGCAGTAATTTTTGAGGTTATTGAGGAATTCCTCCCCACCAAAAACATCAGCCATTAAGCATCACCAACTAACTTCAATAGGTCATCCTTTAGGGCAGTGGTGGGGTAACTAATCCCCTTCTTATCCAGGTAGCTTTTAATTTCATCCACCGTATTAGCAGACGTTGGCTTAGTGATTTCTAAGCTAGGCTTTACGCCCGCTTGTGTGACGGGCGATGCTATTTTCCCGCCGCATTATAAGTTACAAAGTAACCAGCCTTAGTGTCAGCAGCCTTAGTGTCAAAACGAACTACTGCTTGCAGGTATTGACCATAAATATCGTCATCTACCCAACGCACTTGAATGTCTTTACGGTTAGCATAAAGAACTGCACGAGCAAGGTCACCGATAAAGGCGTGAGCTTCTCCTGCAGCACCTAACAATTCATCCTCAACCACAGTTACAGGAACGCCAAGTAACATGCGTGGTGAACCGTCAGAAATTGGTTCATGAAGTAGGTATTGACCGTTCTTATCCTTTAAAGTATCAAGGTATTGATAAAATGATTGACTAGCAACAATTGTCTTATTGTAAGCAGGATCAAGATCAACATTCAAGATGTGCTTGATGTCATCAACAGATTCACCAGCAATTGTCTTAGCCGTAAATGACTTCAATACTGCGGCAATTGCGAAGTTAGTCGTATTGATCTTTTGTTCATTAGCATTGTTAGCAACCAGTGAAGTTAAATCAATTGCTGAGTCATCAATTGATTCTTGAGACAGTGGAATAGCCCCACGATAAGTTTGAACCTTCCAGTCTACTTCTTCGAATTGCGGCTTTGCTAAGTCAGGATTCTTAGCTAATTCAGCAACAGAATTCATGCGAGCAGTAGCACGCTTTACAATTGGATACTTACCAGAAGCAGTAGTTGCTTGGAATTGTGTTACTAATTGAGCTAAATCAGTAACCGACTTTACTTCATTTTCAGGGTTGTACAAGATTGATTCTGGAATTGTTGGTGCAACATCAGGTGAGGTAATTCCGGAAACCCCATCACGTGTTTCTTGATGAAGGAAAGCATTAAATGCACGCTTTTCTTCATTTTCCGTTTCGGAGCTGCGCTTCTTCTTTTCATGGCCGCCACCTGGTGCGGGTGTTCCCTTTTCAGCGGCCCGGTACAGC
>NZ_JACSQB010000169.1 GCF_014836835.1 Clostridium faecium
TAATTATACTATACATAGTCATAATTAGTACATTCTTAAATGATCATTTTCTTACATTTCTATATTATCATTTATAGAAGCATTTGATAAATTATATTTACTACTTGATGAGTTAAAGATTCTTATAAAAGGAGAGCTAATAATAAGTAGAAAACTGTCAGGGTTATTGTTCTTTATTTATACTTCCATATCAGCAGAAGCGGAACACGCCCATTATTCAAATTCTATCTTTATTGAAGCAGGAAGGCTAGAAGACTATTTAAGCAAGATATTATGGGATTCACCTTTTGGTCAAGGAGTATAAAATAAATATAAACTAATAAAGGAGAAAGGTATGGCTATATATTTTTATAAAATAAATGATGAATATGGTTGTTTTTCTAATTTTTCAAGACATGGCTTTGAATTTGATGGTAAGTACTGGATGACAAGTGAACATTATTTCCAAGCAAAAAAATTTATAGGAACTAAATATGAAGAACAAGTTAGAATGTCATCAACACCAATGGAGGCGGCAAACATGGGGCGTGATAGAAGCAAACCGCTTAGGAAGGATTGGGAAGAAGTAAAAGATGATATAATGCGTAGTGCAGTTTTAGAAAAGTTTAAAGCAAATAATGATGCTAAGAAAATACTTCTTTCAACTGGAGATGAGGAGATAATTGAAAAAACCACTAAAGACTACTATTGGGGATGCGGTGAAGATGGAACTGGGAAAAATATGTTGGGAAAAATATTGATGGAGACTAGAGATATTTTACGTAACTGTCAATAGGATATTAATCAAAGATAAAGTACTAACTGCAAAAAAATGAACAATCTAACTAAAAATAATACAATGATTTTTCAGTGTTCAAAGTGATTGAACTTGCTAGTGTGTAGGTTAGAAATCAAAGTATTACTTACTGCATAATTATCATTCTGCAGTGAGTAGATAAACAATATTGAAGTCAATGGTGAAATGGTAGTAATAGTAAAAAAATGTTACTACCATTAACTTTATAATTACAGTTTCAGCCCTAAGGGGGCTACACAAGGTGAAGTGTCTCAAATATCACTTAGAGAAGCTTTTAGGCAAGCAAAACAAGATGCTGGCATACCTAAATCATCACAGTATAAGACTCACAAATACGTGTATGATGGTACTTCAGAAAATAGAACTGTTTATGAATTCACAGTTTATGGCAAGAGAAAATATATTATAGAGCATGCTGAGGATAAGATGGGAAGAGGACCACATTTCCATGGAGCTGATGACATTAAAGGAAATCCATTTGAAAAGGGTAGATATAATCAGTATGATGGGCATTATCCAGAAAATTTTAATGGCTATAAGAAATAAAAGAAGGGTTGAAAATATGAATAATGAAGAGAACAGAAGTAATAAAATAAAAGAACTTAAAATGAAATCAAAAAGAAAAGGTATATGCAAAAAACTGGATAACATTATCAATGATTTAGAAATAGAGTCATTTATTCCAGTTGAAGACACTATAGTAATATCAAAAAAAGTTTATGAAAAAATTGATACATTAACAAACCAAGAAGAGATTGATAAGAATATAGAAGCTAATTTAATTAAAGTGGCTAGCTTAAAAGAAAAGTATAAAATGTTTTTTTATGAAAATGCAATATTGTTTCATTATGAAGACAGAGAATGTGGAGCTATAAAGATAAAAATAAAGGATTTTTTCGAACATTTAGATGATATAGCTGAATTTACTAAATTTAAAGGAGGATATAGGGACTTAATACTTGTTGATGAAGATTTAAAGTATGGGATATGCATTGAAAGATATGAATATTTCAATAAGTTGGCTATATGGCATTAAAAAGATGATACATTTTAGGTAAAGAGTAAATGTATAACTATTTTAATAATCATATTCTATGTAAATCATATTAAAATCAATTGATAAGTTACTGTATTATTGTAATAATGCAATAAAAGATGAAATGAACTAGCTGAAATGAGTAGGCTAGTTCATTACTTTTTAGTAGACAAACCAATGTTGTTAAATGGCTAAAATAATAGATTTAATGATAAAATATAATATTGAAGCTTGAAAATATTACATTAGAAACAAATAAAGATGGACAGGAACTCGCAAGAAATGTTTGGGGAACAAGTTTAATAAGCAGAACTATAAATG
>NZ_JACSQB010000133.1 GCF_014836835.1 Clostridium faecium
TCAATAAGTTTCTTAGTTTTTTAACTAAAAACTAAGGACATTATTCTAAATGATTACTTTTTATTTCATTTTTAAGAATTATAAGTTATGTGTAGTATTAATTATGTTATTTAAATTTACAACAATAATATACTTTTATTTTATCTAAACAATTTGTATGAGTTTCATTTTAGTTAGTATGTTCCATCTGCCTAATAAACAAATGTAAAATTAAAATTTATAGTCTTTTGAAAAATTTTAACAGTTCTATGTAAATATTGTTTTCAATTAAAATATTTATTTTTCTGTGATTTCGTGCTATTATTTTGTTAATTTATAATTATTATTTTCTATATGTGCTTTATTATTAGCTAAACTATAACTTATAATAATTTAGCTATAGACTTTAACTTTTACAATAAATCTTTTTTATTCGATTAAATAAAAGATTGGAAAGTTAGATAAATACTGAAAATAATTTAGCACATTTGTTTAAAAGTATTTTAGAAACTAGATTAAATTTTATTGACAAGTATGCTATTTATCAAATAAAAATAAACTGTATATTTTCAATATTTCGAAAAAAACACATTAATGTAAGGAATATGAATACTATATAATATGTTAATCTTTCATTGAGGACAATCAAATAATTAATGGAGTTAACATATATGTTAGAGTTTTATAACATAAATTCTACCACAACAATCGAAAATTAAAAAAACTTTTTTACTGGAAGTTTTACTATAATTTATAATATTTTAAAAAATGGTTTTGGGTGAAATTAAGAATTATAGAAATATTAATACTTCTATAATATCTGATAGTGAAATAATTATCAGTACTATTGTAGGTGAAATTATGATTATAGATTCTGATTTTGCTGAAGAATTATTAAAAGAATTTAATGCTATGATTATTGCAGCAAAAAGAAATAACAGTAAAATTTAACTTCCTAATGAGTTTACATAGCTTATTTTTAAAAGACAAAAATTAATAGAAACTGTGTACTCACAACTTGCGGCACAACTTAATATATCTCGTGTCTTAGCAAAGTCTCACTTAGGCTTATTAGCACAAATAGAAACTAAAGTATTAGCGCATAATCTTTGCTATTTTATAAATAAAACAATCAATAAAACAGTTAATGTTAGAAATATTAAAGAGTTACTATTTGGCTAATATTTTCTAAAGCGTATTTTGCTCCTAAAATACTTATATCCATTTTTGTTGGATAATATATACGCATTATGGATATTTATCCAAGTAATATCATTTAGCACAACAGGTGATAGTAATAAAATTATATGTGGATGTAGTATGGGAAATAACAATTGTTTTGCAATTAGTTATAATGGAGATTTACTTCCATGTAGTAAGATACCAAAATATTCTTTAGGCAATATTCTAAAAAATGATATTAATACTTTAATTAACACAGAAAAATTAAAAAAATTAAGATTTATATTCCAAGGAATTTCTTTATTATTATTTGGAAGTCTAAACAATTTTATAGGAGGAATTATATCTTTAATTATATTAGGAATAGCATTAGGTATTACAGGGATTTATATAAACACAATAGTTCAAGAAGAAATACCTAATGAGATTTTAGGAAGATGTATAAGTGTAATTATGATTATTTCTAATATTTCCGTTCCAATGGGATATTTAATAGGTGGTTATGTTATTAATTTCATAAAATTAAATCTAATCTTAATTTTTTCTGGATTTATTATTTTAGTATGTGGTATTATTTCCTTTTTTATATTAAAAAAAATAAGCGTAGAAAAAAATATACCAGCTTAATTGAATGAAGAAGTCATAATAAATTAAAAGAGCTAAAAAGTATAATAAAACATATAAGAGAAACTTTCTTTTGCTATAATTAGGTTTAATTTTAAATATACACATTAACATATCTTGATGTATAAATTAACTTTATTCTATTTATATTGAAATTTAAATAAAATTAAGTAGCAAAAGAAAGTTCTAGGTTAAGAATTATAAGAAAAACTTAAATTTTAATATAAAAATTAATTTAAATTTGGGATTTTTAGTACCAAAAAATTTTACAAAATATGGTTTATTTATATAAGAGAT
>NZ_JACSQB010000178.1 GCF_014836835.1 Clostridium faecium
GTATATACCGTTATCTTCAATACAAATTGGGACCCATTCCGCGACCGCAACAATTCGCTCGTCACTTACGGGGATACCTTCTTCATTTAACTCGTCTACAATCATTTCCTCAAAATCGTCAATCGTAACATCGTCATCATTCTTACCTTCACCAAATTCTTTGAGTGCTGTTTGTGCTTGAAGTAGTGCTTCTGCTAATTGTTCTTGAATTTTAACCTTAACCATAATAATTTCCTCTAACTCATACGTTTTCTACAATATCTGTTTTACAAATTAAGCAAATTGTTCTAAGACCTTTGTTTGCTTGTCTTTACTGATTCCTAGTTCATATTGAGTGTAGTCATTAGACACACCATTATCTGCGCTATCCTTTAATGCCTCCATAACTACCGTGGCTTCAAGAGCAGATAATTTCCGACCATTAATAATTATTTCAGTGTCGTACAGTTTCATATTGTTTTTTTCTGTTAAACTTTCCATTTTCTCCACACTCCTAAAATATCTCTTTTACCATACAACCTTACTGAATACTTCAATAATTCTTGGCTGTTCACCATCGTCTTGCATTCTCCATGAGCTTTCATCATCTTGGATTACTCTATCGTATAGATTTTGACCTTCCTTGATAGTATCTTGAACATATTTCAAAGCCTTTTCATAAGTGCTAAATAGCATCGTATCAAAGATAAGCTCTTCCATATCACGATCTAATACCACATAACAAGTCTTATTATCTGTAAAATTCTTCATAATAATTTCCTCCAATTCTTACCTTTTCTAAAATATCTGTTTTACCTAACCGACAATTTCAACTGTTTTATCTTGTGGATTGATTTCTCGAACTTCTAAGTACAAGTAGTCAATAGCCTGGTTTTGTACTTGTTCTACTAAGTCATCGCTATCAACATCAATTCCTTTATCAGCAAGTTCGGCCTCATAATCATCGGAAATTTCTCGAATAATTTCTCGAATTTTTGCATTCATTGTTTTTCTATCCAAGGTTTCAAATTCAAGCGTCATACTGTCTGTTGAACGCCACTCGTCACAATCGTATAGGCTGTACATTGTTAAAATTTCCATTTTACTTCACCTCGCTGGCCTCAATTTCAATTACTCGATTAGTTGAATCACAATCGATTAAAAGCCATCCATTATCGTATTCTTCTACTTGGTCATACAGGTCAGGCACGTCAGCTAAAATGTCCTTAACTCCTTGTTCAGCCTTTTCATAGGTAGCATACGTGTCAACAGTTACAACACTATTTTCCATATCGTTATCTAGCACAACATATACATTTTCCATTTTATTCAACTCCTCAAAATTTCTTTTTAGTCTAACTCAGTCAACATATATTCTTTGCAGCCGTGGTTCTCGGCAATTGTCTGCACCTCTACCATATCTTCGTATGATGGGTCGCCTGTTTCACTTTCAACCGTGTAAGTTTGACTATAATCAACAGAATCACCATCAATACTTGCGTCTAATAGCCAATCTTTCTTAATCATTTTATTCAACCTCCTGAATTATTTTTCTCCTACTTAGCCTAGTCAATGTAAGTCAAGTTTTCGTCCTCTGGTTCATTCTTTGAAATAATCATGCAATAATCTTTATTCCGTACAAAAACAGGGTCAATTAATAATTCTTTGTTGTACTCATAAAATTTTCTACATACATTAATATCCCCCGCTTGAAAGGTTGGTGCATTCAATTTTAAATCCTGAAATTCTTCAATCGTTAATGGTTCAAAATCTTCTAATACTAACATCTTTACATTTCCTCCAAATTTTCTTTTTCTTCTTGTCGTTCAACCTTATATCCAACATTTTCTAATGCTTCGATTGCGTCGTTAATCGTCATTTCTAATCCAATTCCAAATGACTCACCCCATCGAATTACCTCATCTTCATCAACTGTTTCAACGAATCCATCTGCTGTATTAACCAAATACTTCATTCACTAAACCTTCTAAAATTCACATGCTACTTTCTTAT
>NZ_JACSQB010000059.1 GCF_014836835.1 Clostridium faecium
AAATTTTATAATAATTATTAAAGCATACTATTTTTTATTCTTTTTTACGTTTTTTAAAATGATTATATTCATCATATTCTCTATCAAAATCATCTTTGTAATATTCTGCTTCAACATCACGACCACTTATTCTAATAATAATTTTTGGTGCAAATATTGGATTGAAAGTATTATTACTGTTATTATCATTATTAACATTAAAATCATTGCTAATTTCTATATTATTGTCGTTGTCATTTTCATTTTCGTTATCATTGCAGTTGTCGTTTTCATTTTCGTTATCATTGTCATTATCGTTCTCATTATGATTGTCATTGTCATTGTCGTTATCATTGTCATTGTCATTGTCATTGTGGTTATCATTTTCGTTATCATTGCAGTTATCGTTATTATTATCATTGTCATTGTCGTTATCGTTGTCGTTATCATTGTGGTTGTCATTTTCGTTATCATTGCAGTTGTCATTATCATTATCGTTATCATTATCGTTATCGTTGTCATTATCGTTGTCGTTATCATTGTGGTTATCATTTTCGTTATCGTTGCAGTTATCGTTGTCGTTATCGTTATCATTGTCATTATCATTATCATTGTCGTTATCATTGTCGTTCTCATTGTGGTTATCATTTTCGTTATCGTTGCAGTTATCGTTGTCGTTATCGTTATCATTTTCATTATCATTATCGTTATCATTGTGGTTGTCATTTTCGTTATCGTTGCAGTTATCGTTGTCGTTGTCGTTATCATTATCATTGTCATTATCATTATCATTGTCGTTCTCATTGTGGTTATCATTATCGTTATCATTATCATTGTCATTGTCATTATCGTTGTCGTTCTCATTATGGTTGTCATTTTCGTTATCGTTGCAGTTATCGTTGTCATTATCATTGTCATTGTCGTTATCATTGTCATTCTCATTATGGTTGTCATTTTCATTATCATTGTCATTATCGTTGTCGTTCTCATTATGGTTGTCATTTTCGTTATCGTTGCAGTTATCATTATCATTGTCATTATCGTTGTCGTTCTCATTATGGTTGTCATTTTCATTATCATTGCAGTTATCGTTATCATTATCATTGTCATTGTCGTTATCGTTGTCGTTCTCATTGTGGTTATCATTTTCGTTATCGTTGCAGTTATCATTGTCATTATCGTTGTCATTGTCATTATCATTGTCGTTATCATTGCAGTTATCATTATCGTTGTCGTTATCGTTGTCGTTCTCATTGTGGTTATCATTTTCGTTATCGTTGCAGTTATCGTTGTCGTTATCATTGTCATTGTCATTATCGTTGTCGTTATCGTTGTCATTTTCGTTATCATTTTCATTGTCATTGTCATTGTCATTATGGGTAATGTTATTATAAGGAGAAGAATCACAGTCATAATCATAGCCATAGTCACAGCAGTCTGAATCATCGATAATGTCCATAGCTAAATCATCCTGATTATTGTAGAGATTATTATTGTTAGAATAGTAAGAGTGATGGTTAGATACTTTATTTTTATATGGTTTTTGACTGGAATTTTCAGGTGAGCTGCTTTTTTCAGTTTTTAAATCTTTATCTAGAATTATTTTTCTTTCTTTTAGTTCTTCTTCTTTCTTTTTTAGTTTTATTAATTTATCTTCATTTTTTTTAGCTAATTTTGAAATTTTATCTTTTAATTTTTGTTCTTTTCTTTCTAGTATTTTAAGCATTTCTTCAGATGTTATAGGATCTTCTTCTTTTTTTACTTCGGTATTCGCTCTATTAATAGTATCTTTAGAATTTTTACTTTCATCGATATTAGTTTCTTTTTTTCTCATTTCGTTGTTAGACATACTAATAGTACCTCCTAATAAATAATTTGTGCAGCTTAAATTTCAATAGGGTTTTAAAATAGCTGCTCTGTTTATTAATGTCAATATTTTTTTGTACGATTATGCCAATATTTTTATGTACAGTTTTGTTAGTTGGCCTTATTAGATA
>NZ_JACSQB010000166.1 GCF_014836835.1 Clostridium faecium
TAACGGGGGAAACAGACCGAGAATTCTTAACCAAAAGCGAGATAACCAAGTTGGTTAATCGTAGAGTTTTCGGAGAAAGAAATAGTCAATACACTAGCCTGGCGCTATTAACCTACAAGGGCGTAAGAATTGACAAGTACAGCGAAACCAACGAGATGGCGCTGATTAAAATGGACGATATAAATGTTGCAGAAAAATCAGTCCTCGTTGGCGTTGGTGATTATAGAAGGAAAATCAATTTTGATGATGATGAATGGTCTATTATTAGGCGTACAATAGATAGGCATGAGCCCGAAAAGGGAATATATCTATTCCAACCGTTTAAGACAACGAGAACAATTGACCAGCCTCTCACGAGATGGTCACTGGTTCAGCGTTTACATGATTTATCATCGGAGATTTATAACAATCCCAACACAGCAGATTACAAAGTAATTCGCTTGTCTGGAATAAATTACATGTTCAGCATGAAGTTAATGAACCACGGTATTATGATTAGCAGGAATATGCGTAATCCCGAAGTTACACAACTAGCAACTGAATGTTTGCAACAGTTTGGTGACTTGCCAATTACTAATTTAGAACAAATTAGGAAAGCAACAACCAAAACAAAAATAGATAGACTTAAACTAAACACCATTCAATATACAGAATCATTCTAAAGCAGGGAGAAATCTCTGCTTTTTTTTGATACAAGCGTGTTTTTTCATTGCGTGCAAGCATGAAAGAGTATATAGTATTGTTGTTGATTAATTTGCACTATTGACATCATAATGTCATAATATAAGTGCAAATTATTTTTCATTTTAAAGGGGGATTATCTACAATGTTACATAACATTCTTTCAGTTATTTCAGCACTTATAATTGTGGGCGCTGGAATGCATGCAATTTACAAGAACGGTGGGGACATCTTTGCTCTGCTTGGTTGTCTTGTTCAGTTATTCTTCTATGGTTTCTTGTTTGTTATAATGTGGGTGCTTTTATGGGGCATGTTTGTGCACTAAAAAAGCCCCAACCAAATAAATGGTGGGACTCGTAGGTCAGATGAAATAAAGGTATATATTATAACCTCGTAGATACGAGGAATAGGGTTTGAGACCTACAAAATTATATAATCATAGTTAACCATTATAGTCAATAAAGTAAAATGACGTATTAAGTCATCATTATTGAGATTGTAAGTGTGCAGTAATAATCGTATAATAATTTTGTAAATGCTTCCAAGTAGAATATAACTATAGAATACAAAAACAAAGGATGATTTTTATTTTAATGACAAAGCAAATGAACGGTAAGACAATCTCAGTTATCGCAATGGGCGCATTAGCACTTGGTATCTTCGGAGCACAAGGACAAGCTAACGCATCTACTAAAATCGACAGCCGTCAAGTACAGGTAGAAGCCGGTGATACTTTAGGAAAGATTGCCGACGAATACGACACTACCGTCGATGCACTTGTTAAGAAGAATAAGATTTCCAACGAACATTTAATTCATGTCGGAGACAAGTTAACGATTGTGGCACCTAAGAAGGATAGTAACAATCATAGCCAAAGTAGCAATCAAAGCCAGGGACAAGTACAGGCAACACAAACAAGTAATGCTGTGCAGTCATCATCTCAAAGCGCACCTGTATCAACTTCGGGTAATTCAGCAAAGGATTGGATTGCTAGTCGTGAATCTTGCGGTAGTTACACTGCACAAAACGGTCGTTATTATGGTAAATACCAATTAGATTTGGCCTACCTTGGCGGAGACCTTTAACCACAGCACCAGGAAGAGGTTGCTGACCAATATGTCATTTCCCGGTATGGCTCTTGGGCAGGAGCTCAAGCTTTCTGGGCCTCACATAATTGGTACTAGACACTAACAAAGCAAAAATATATTCCATTTTAAATAAGGG
>NZ_JACSQB010000161.1 GCF_014836835.1 Clostridium faecium
TGATATAATATCACTAAAAATAAATAAAAAAAATACAACTTACAGACGGATTCTTGGCGGAATTCTGGAAGTTGTCTTTCAATGTTGATTATACGCAATTATTGGCGAAACTTCAACAGGAAAGTAGATTTAGACTTCTTATACTCGTTTTATCTATGATTGAAAGGCAACCTCCTCTGTAAGTGTATACAGGAGGTTTTTTTTAATGGCAAAAAATAAAAAAGACGTAAGAGCAAGAACATGGACTTTTATTCTATATCCTGAGTCAGCTCCAGAAAACTGGCGAGATATTTTAGATGGTTATCATATCCCTTGGGTTGAGAGTCCGCTGCATGATAGAGATGTGAACCCAGACGGAACGGCTAAAAAAGCTCATAGACACGTTATTTTGCTGTTTGACGGCAAAAAGAGCTTTGAGCAGGTAAAAGACATTACAGACGCTCTAAACGCTCCTATACCCCAAAAAACGGCAAATACAAAAGGGCTAGTTAGATATTTAATACATATGGACAACCCAGAGAAACATCAATACAAGCGAGAAGATATTATTTGTCATTCTGGAGCAGATATTGAGCAATATTTTGAATTATCCATGAATTCAAGAACTGAGATATTTGGTGAAATGGCTGATTTTATCATGGATAGTGAGATTGATAATTACGCTGACTTTTTATTATATTGTCGTAAGCATGATGAAAAAGATTGGTTTGATATTGCAGTCAATCACAATACTTTGGCAATTAATAAACTTTTGGATGCAATGTATCAAAAACATAACCCTAAAAATAAAAATGTGTTAAAAAGTGTAAACCTTGAAGAAAAGATTGAACAAGCTAAAGAGATGAAAAAGAAAGGTGTAAAAGTGGCTGTAATCGCTGATACTTTAGGAGTTAGCCGTGTAACTGTTTATAAATATTTGAATAATTAGAAACAAAAAAAGTGTAAAGGGGTTTACACTTTTTTAAAATCGTTGGTCACCTTACTCTCCCAAGGGATTCAGCGATTTTTTTTTTTTAAAGTGTAAACTAGTGTAAACCCCCTTAAAAGTAGGATAAAGCTAGATGTATCAAGGGGTTTAGTGGGGTAACATAGGGGGGTACTACGACACCCCCCTATGTGGTCATTGGTCATTAACTAAAATTCAAGTTGGGAATACGAACCTTTTTGCTAAGCTTTTTTGGAAAAAGCGAATGAAATTAATCGGCTCGATGTCGATTAATTGAACGTGAGAAATTTTTGAATGAAATCTCAAAAATTTTGAGAGTATCAATTAACCAAATTGATACGGTTGAGTAAAATCAAATGCAATCTTGATTTTACGTTTTGGACTAATTGGGTAAATTAGTCCAAAACTTTTGATTTCACTTTTTGGAAAAGTGAAACCCTCGGTAGAGTCCTCGAAGAGCGCACTGCTCGTATGTATACGCAGTGTACATATAAGTGCGCCCTTAGTAGACTAAGGGAATGTATGCTTTTGTCATACCATTTTTATTTTTTTAATTTGGATAATGCTTTTTTGAAATTTTGGTTAACTGATTTATGTATGATGGATCGTAAATTTATTTTTTTGAATTGTGGTAATTGTAGTTATTGGCTGCTTGAAGTTGGAAATTATTTTTTGTAAAAGTCAAGGTCAAGCTTGCTTGCCGTAGGGTAGCCTTGACTTTTTTAACAAGAAAAACGCTGGAAAAAGAAGTCAGCTTGCCTGAGCTTCCCGAGACACGTGTCGGCGAACGGTTCCCCAATGCAATGGGGCGGAGGGGTTAAGATATGCTATAACATAAAAAGAACCCTGATAAAATCAAGGTTCTTTTAGTTGAATATACG
>NZ_JACSQB010000033.1 GCF_014836835.1 Clostridium faecium
AATACTGTAAAGAATTTAGGCAATGTTGTACATAAAAATATTAGCAACTTAGTACATTTTTATTTTAGCATTAATATCTGTTCTGTAATTATATTTTTGGGTGTGATTATCATTTGTATCATTTATAGTTATTTAAAGATAAATAATTATAAATGTTAAAATCATCAATAAGGTATAGAATTACTCATCTTGATTGCTGTAATGATTAGTATTATGAGCATGGTGAGTGTGGTAGTTACATTCCTTATTTTTGCATGGGTTTGGACTATAAATTTGTTTTGCATTAATTTTTCCATTTTTAATTTCTTTATCTAAGTTCATTCTTCTTTCTTTTAACTCTTCTTCTTTTCTTTTTAATTTCATTAGTTTTTCTTCATTTTTTTCGGCTTGTTTTAAAGCTTTCTCTTCTTCTCCCTTTGCTTTTAATTTCAGCAATTTTTCTTCATTTTTTCTTGATAGTCGTATTCTTTTTTCCTTTAATTTTTCTTGCTTTTTCTCTAATAATTTACGCATTTCTTCAGGTGTGATAGTTTCTTCAACTGTTTGAGTATTTGGGTTATTGGATGTGTTCTTAGAATTTTTTATTTCATTGTTATTTGGTTGATTTTTTTTAATTTCATTATTAGCCATACTAATATACCTCCAATGGATTACTATTTATATATTTCAAATCTTATATATCTACCTTTATTTTTATTAAATTTCTTTTGCTTTTTTGTCTAATTTTAATTTTTTATCATTTAATTTAGCTTTTTTTCTTTCTTGTTTGCTCAAATTACTTTCTTTCTTTTTTTCTAATTTTTCTTTTTTTCTATCTAGTTTTTCTTTTTTTCTTTGCAATTTGCCTAAAGGTTCCTTAGATGGAGTAGGTTCAGTTTTTATTTCATTATTTTTTTTCTCATTTTTTATTTCAGTTTTCACTTCAGCATTTTTCTTTTCATTTATTTTTTCCACGGGTTTAACTTGTTTTACTTCATTTTCAGACATATTAATATTCCTCCTAAAATTGTTTTGCTGATTTAGAATTAAGAAGTTTTAAAAATAATCTGTGTATATTTCTAAATCTAATACTTCCTCTTTTTTCTTATCTTTTTTAGTTGGTTTTATATTTTTTTCATTCAATTTTTCTTGTTTTTCATTTTTTTTATCTAACTTTAATCTTTTTTCATTTAATTTATCTTCTTTTCTTTTTAATTTCATCAATTTATCTTCTTTCAATTTATCTAGTTGAAGATATTTTCTATTTAAATCATCTTCTTGTTTCTTTAATTCCATTAGTTGTTTTTCAGTTGCTGAAAGTTTTTTGTCAAGCTCAGCTTTTATAGCATCAAGTTCTTTGTAAGATTCATTCATTTCTTCAACAATTAATTCAGTTTCTTTATTTATTTTTTCTTGCTTTTTTGCTATTTTGTCTTCTTTATTATTTGTTTTATGTGATTCTTCTTGGAATTTATTGGCAGCTTGTCCTGATTCCACTTTTGATTCATTTATTTTTATATTTTTTTCATTCATAATATAATTTCCACTCCTTGTTATTTATGCAGTATAAAATTTAGCACTTCAAAAGTAACTAATCATACTGTATTCTATTCAGGTTTCTAATAAATGATAGTTAATTAAATACAGTAATTTTGTGTATATTATGTATTAAAATATTTTAAGAAATAAAAAATGGAATTAATATAAAAGTATTAATATATAATTTTATAAAACAAAAATTGCCATAACTTTTAAGAGAAGTTGTTGATAAATAAGACGTAGATGCATATGTAAAAAAAATTAAAAGAAAAATAGGAAGTATAAAAATGTATTC
>NZ_JACSQB010000069.1 GCF_014836835.1 Clostridium faecium
GTTGGGTAACCTTCTTTTCAAAGTCAGCCTGTGCTAATTGAGCCTGGTAAGTAACATCTAGTCTCGGAATAGACCGTTAGGTCGTAATCTGATCTTTGATAATCGTGAAGTAATTCTAGTTTCTCTATTGTTGAATAACTTGTGATCTAAAAAATACCCCCTAGAGTTGCACTTTTATTATTTAAGTGTCAACCCTAAGGGGTATTGTACGTAATATGAACTTCATATCTTTTATCTCATTTTTCCTTGTTTTTGCTTTGTTAGCGGTTTCCTGTATTACCTATGGTTGGTTTGGATTTATGCTGATTGCCGTAATCATTCTCAATACTGTGTTGCTAACCCGTGAAGTGATTGGTAGAGGTAGATAAGATGGATTTAGATGAGGAAGACTTATCATATCAGCTACCAAGTTTGAAAGACGTTTTGAATCAATGGCCAATGGTCAAGTGAGCGCTACTATTTGCGAGAACAAGGACATGTTGTTTAGCAAGTAGTTGGTAGAATTCTGGAGTAGATGGGCTGAATATAACCCATTTAGTGACAAGCCAATGCCGAAATATCCGTCCCTATTCGAATAATAAAACGAGTATTTTATAAATAAACTCTCACTCAGAATATGGGTGGGAGTTTTTCATTAGAGAGTTGATTTGAGAAAATAGAACGAATAACTTTTGATAAAATGGTATTAGTAACTAACATTAAATATTCTTGAAATTTTGAATTGAAAAAAACATTGTTATTATCTACACTAATATTAGCTAGTCTCTCGTTAGCAGCTTGTGGTAGGACATCAAATAATAGTTAGCAAACTAAGACTAATTCTTCGCTTAGAGCAGAGAACTCTTCATTAAAGGTTGAGATTAGTAATCGGTCTAGCCAAAAACAAACTAAGTATAATGATTCCGAATATGCATTTGCCGCTTACTTAAAACTTCAGAATCAAAGCGCTTCTGATATTCAAGAAAATGATAGTAATATGATATGGCAACAACAAGGAAATCGTTACACTATTGGCTTTGGTGGACATACAACATCAATGACTGTTAATGAGAATGATGTCGACGTCACATATGATGACGTTGAAGGAGACCACATGGGTAATGGCAATGGTCATAGAACATACTCTAAGTCTGAATTGGCTAAGCTGATTAAGGAACAAGAGTAGACTATTGATGATATTTTATCTGGACAACGCCAGAATCAGAATTCACAACAAGATCAGTCATCACAGCAAGGTACACAAACAAGTAAAGCTAATGCTACTTCTTCTAATTCGAGCCAATCTTCTGATAATGCTCGTTACGATTTGCCATTATCAGATCCTTGTAATCCCGATGGTGCTAAGCAGGCACAAATTATGAGTATTGCTGGTGATCCACGGTACCGTAATACACCTGATGGTTCAGTAAATGAACAGGGTCGTGCGATGATGAGTAGTATACGAGGAACAATGCATACCAATTAATTTAATAAGGAGAGGACTAAAATGAAAAGATTATTTGGCTTAACTACTATCTTGTTACTAGGGTGTACTTTATCGGCATGTGGCAATAACAATAATCAGTCAAAAGAGAATAGCTCTTTAAGAGCTGAAAACTCTAGTCTACGAGCTAAGAGTAGTTCTAAAGCTAATGAAAATGTTAATAAGTATAAAGATGATGAATATGCTCTAGCAGCATATTTGAAATTACAAAATCAAACTGCCTCAGACCTAGCACAAGATGCCGCAAATATGAATTGGCAAGTAAATAACAACAGTTACTCAATTGGTTTAGGAGGCCATACTACTACTACTA
>NZ_JACSQB010000032.1 GCF_014836835.1 Clostridium faecium
CCTCATTAGCTCCGGTTTTCCATACGGAAAACCAATTAAAATACCAAACGAGTAGTGAGAAATGTAGCGAAAGGATTCGAAGGGTAAAGCCATTATTAGATAAGTTTTATCGTTACATTAACAACATTGAATTTCCTCAAGGTAAATTACGAGCTGCCATTGGGAATGCCTTAAAGTTAAAAGAACGAGTATATCGGATTTTTGAAGATGGTCAATTACCGTTGACTAATAATCCGGTTGAACAGATAATTCGACCATCAACATTAATCCGTAAAAACAGCTTATTTACGAAAAGCATTGCCGGTGCTCAGGCGAGCGCAATTTATTATAGTTTGACCGCCAGCGCCAAACTAAATCATTTAAATATCTATAAGTACTTCAAGTACCTGTTTGATCATTTACCAAATCAAAATAGGACAGGGCTTGAGGCTTATTTGCCGTAAGTAGTCCATATCCATACGTCTAGGCACGACTCGTGAAGTCTCCTATACTAAAAGCAACTTTAGTACAGGAGGCTTTTTCTATGGAAGAAAAACATGATGTTATTGCTCCAGTTTTCAAAAACAAACCAGCAGCAGTTAATAAACCAGCATTTTCTCCACACCCAGCTGCTAAAATGACAATTGAAAATGTTCAATTGACTATCTTCAAAGGAGCTAATTCTAGCCTAGCGGCAGAAATTGTAAAGACTGTGATGCATTATGCTCATTAATTGGCACGAGCCAGAACATGTTTACTTAGTTTGCGGTAAAACTGATCTGCGTAAGGGAATTGATGGTTTAGCAATTGTTATTGCGGAAAACTATGGACTAGAATTATATAATGATTCGCTTTTTCTCTTTTGTGGTAGTCGGAATGATCGGTTTAAAGGACTCTATTGGGACGGCGAAGGATTCGTCCTCCTTTATAAACGGTTTGAAAATGGTCGATTAAAATGGCCTCGACATCGGCATGATGCTCAAAAGCTGACATCACAACAGATTGATTGGTTGTTAGAAGGCCTTGACCCACTGCCAGAACGACAAATAAAGGCCGCCCCGGTGGGCAGCTTTTATTAAATTCCTACTATTTAAGTCTCCTCACTTCTGATATAATAACGGAAACAACTTAGAGGAGGTGACGCACAATGGAAAAGAGCGATGAACAATTGAAGAAAGAAAACCAAGCACTTAAAGAACAAGTAGTTCAATTACAAGCGATGGTTAAGTTACTTCAAAATCAGCTTTTTGGGAAAACAACTGAAGTAATCGAAAAAGTAATTGATGGCCAACAATCATTATTTAATGATGATGAGCTTGATCAATTACAAGAATCAGCCACAACAATCACTGAAGTGATTGAAACAAAAGCAAGAAAAGTAGTGCGTCACCGGCAAGCAAAAGCAACTGGTCGACGGACTGCTTTTTTGGATCGTCTTCCCCAAATTAATGAAGAAATTGACTTAATCAATAAGAATTGTCCACATTGCCATCAGGAAATGAAATTAATTGGAAAACATCTCTATAGTCGTGAAGCACAGTTAAAGCCGGCTGAATTATATTGTAGGAATTTATTCCAAACTAGTTATAAATGTCTCGACTGTGAAGAAGCGGGAAAAGATGTAATTATTAGTAGTAAAATGCCACAATCATTAATTCCCCATAGCTACTTTTCCAGCAGTATTCTTACCAAAGTAGCCGAGTATAAGTTTGAACTCGCATTACCCTTTCATCGACAGGTGAAACTTTGGCAAGCCATCGGTTTGCCAATCAAAGGGAAACAAC
>NZ_JACSQB010000114.1 GCF_014836835.1 Clostridium faecium
TCAAATGAACTTTGAAGACCGTTCTCAATTACAATCGTTTATTGAAAAGGAAGTAAGCCCATTACGTAGAGGTCAACAAAAGGCAGCAAAGGACGTTGTAGATGAACAAGTTGGTCCTTTAACAGATAGTATTGTGGACGCTGTAAGCCAAACTCTTCGTATGGCTAGGGAAACCGAAGTTATCTTTGTATACGGTGGTGGTTCTATTCCTATGAAAGACAATAGTGAATTACGTCTCCGTCTATCTCAAAAGGTAAAGAGCTTTACTGGTGGTTATGACGTCCCTGTAGTATGGATTCCTGGGGAATATGCTCAGAAACTTAACTTATATGGATTGGAAGCTATCGTTAAACAGTTAGCAAAGACAAGATAGGTATAAGGATGCACAGTACCTAAAAGGAATGGTGAAATATGACTACTAAGGTTAAGACAATAAGGTTTGATGAAGATACTCCGCTAGGTCAGTGGGCATCGAACCAAGAAGACTTTTCTAAATCTACTAGGAAGGCCCTTGACTTTGTAATTCAACGATTTGGAACAGGGGATTTATTTAGCGCCATTGTAGATGAAGCGTTGCATAAGGAAGCGAATAGGAGCTCTTATGGAGTAAAACAACCCCAACAGACACAGGAAACTTCTAATGAAAAACCCGAAACAGAAGAAAAGGTTAATGAAGTAGAAGAGAGTGCTCCTGTAATAGAAGAAGAGCCTGTTAAGAAAACCACTTCTGGGTTAAAAGCTAAGGTTCAGAGTAAGAGAAGCTCTCAATCTAATAGAACTAACAAGAATGGTTCTGGTGAGAGAAAGACTCGTAAGGGCATTAACCTGAATATGTTATCTGATTAGCGTATCATTTCGTAATACAAACGAATACAAATGACTATATTTTAATACATGAAAATACACTATAATACAAATGAATACGTTTGAATACAAAAGAATACGCCTTTGAATTGAATTAACTGCTATCTATAGAGTGAGACATGACGTCTCGCTCTTTTTATTTTGCTTTGATAAAGTACTGTTTTACTATTTTGAGTGATTTTGACGTACTAAATGACATTCTATTAAAGCGTATTATTATGTTCTGAAATTTGGGCTAAAAAATTAAAATTGTGATGACGGCAGAGCCGTATAGGATTTAGTTCCTTATTAAAGGATAAAATTGTAAAACATGATTTGAGAGATTAAGTGTGATTTATTCCTTTAATAAAGGGCTAAATGGTAATTCATGGATTAGCCGGTATAGTGGTCTAAATTTTATTTGTGATTTTATTAAACGATTTTGAGTGGTGAGAGAGTGTATCAGTTATGAAAATGAAAGTATGTCTGCTTACATGATTCTATGTGCGTATATTTGGCAGCATGAGACTTAGTTGTTTTCATAATTCTTGAAAATGAGGTATAGATTTACAGAATTTGTTTTCATTCAATTTAAGGGCAAGTGAAATAAATAGAGGGTGACAGCAATTTCTTACACCTATTTATAGTGGTTAATTTTGGAGAAATCATGAAAACAAAAGGGTACTCTCATGAAAATAAAGGCTTAAATTTATGAAAACTCAAAAAATGGCAAAGTATGGGTTCCTATTTATGGCTGCAAGATTAGGGAGTACGGATATAAAGGATAGAAATAGGGAAGAGTAAATTATTTGAGAAGGGATTAAAAATGAAGGTTTAGTACAGATATAAAGGTATGGATTTGAGTAAAACAAGGGGGGGAAGGGGTGTTTGAAAGGTTTATAAAAGATTTGGGAGA
>NZ_JACSQB010000041.1 GCF_014836835.1 Clostridium faecium
GATAGTGTCAAGTAATTGTTGGAAAACAAGTTAAAAATATAAATCATCTATTTCTAGAAGTTCTCCCCTATTTTTTTAATATAATGTTTTCAGATATTTATTTTTCCATGGTGAATAAAACTATCTGTAAATAGCTTTTATTACTTATATAACTTTTCTTTTTCTCTAAATTGCTGAGTTTCTTAGCATACTTTTTAACCATTTGCCATCTGATTTTGATATGTATGGCATTTCTATCATTATATCTGGATTCGTCGTATTATAAGTCCTTTTGATGCCTGATATTATTTTTTTATCTAATTCTATTATTCGCTTTTCTTTTTTTCTTTCTATTCTTTGATTTCTATAATAACCTTTAACACTTCCACCATTTGCTTTAAAGGCTCTCATCCTAGCCATCTCATCTAGACCTATTAGACTCCAGCCCATTGGCCTTGAGCTTAATCTTGCTGATAGAATATGGCTTATATGGCCTTCTGCACTACATCGATATTTTTCTCCAGCAAATAGGTTTTTTATTCCTTCCCAGTTATTTATTATATATCTTCTGGCTTTTTTCATGTTTTTCCTTTTAGTTTTAAATGGTGTTTCTTCTATTGCAAGATTTATTAATTCTAATGCTTGTTTTTTATTACCATTCCTTAAGTTTTTCCATAAGGGTTTGTCTATATCTATTGGATCTTCTAAGCTTTGAAGGTGGGCTGTTAATATTTTTATATATTTACTTAAATGATAATAATCTAATACATATTTACTTTTACTTATTATTCCAAGCCCCGTCTTTATCCAGTTTGCTCCATCTCCTGCTATATAAATATTTTCTACTTTTTCTAAATCATAAGCCTCATCTATATAGGTGACTACTTCTGTCCAAAGATCTTCTGGATTCATTTCCCCTGTAAAATATCTTATATTTTCTAATTTTGTTCTTCCTTTGTTTACTAATGATTTATTATCATATACATAAATTAGTTTCATTTCTTTGTTTTTTCCATTTTGCAACGGTACATGGTCTTCGTCTGCTTCTATATAAATTGTATTTACTTCTTTCTTTTCTCTTACTTCTATTTCTAAATTATCTATTGATCCATTTTCTCTTATTATTCTTTTTACTGTTTCTCTTGTTACAGATACTGGTGTTGACAGTTTAGCTGATTTTTCATAGCTAAAATCTACAGCTTTTTCTAATATTTCACCTTTTAAATTACCTTCTATTTTTTCATATTTTTCTATTCCTAGTAATTGATCTAAAATGTAGATATATTTTTCTTCTTTAATATTTCTATAATAGGTCCTTTCAAATTCCAACAACCCAAATCTAGTTACTAGACTTCTTTTATCATTATTTCTTTGTACATAATATTTTCCTTTTCTATCAGGTGCTTCTTTTATGTGTTGATTAAGCTCTTCTATTATGGCTGAGAGCGTATCTATTCCTATATTATTTACCATTTCTCCTACTGAGTCTACTATTTCATCTAGATTTAATGCACCTTCTAAAACATTTATTACACTTTTTTCAATTTCCCTCTTAACCTTTTGTCCAATTAGTTGTATAATGTTATTCATAGAGAATGTCCCCCTTTTAATGTGGTTTTGGTGATTACATTATATCATAGGGAGCGATATTCTCTATATTTTTTTGCTTTTTTGTCCTACAACTATTTTACACTAAG
>NZ_JACSQB010000103.1 GCF_014836835.1 Clostridium faecium
GTGTCCATGACGTGAAAGTGTTAGAGACTTTATCGGAAGAAGCGAATCTTCCCAATATCCTAGCGGACAATTTGCAGATATAAAACAATAAATCATACACCCGTGGTGCTAGTTAATTTTAATATCCTAAAGAATATCTCAAAGTTCCTCCAAAACGTCGTTGTGCTCGACTTAATAGAACACTGTAAGCCAGTAATATGCTTTCAAATCTACTCTCTAGCCCTTTAACAGAACGTGAGTTGAAATTTTGACAACCTAATTTTTCTAAGGAAGAAAAAACAGTCTCAACTGTTTTTCTTTGTTTTCCAAGTAAGCTGTGGTCTAGTTTTTTTGATTTATCCATGTTTTTACGTGGAGGAACGGATATAGTAATGCCCTTAAGGGCAAGCTTTTCATGGATTTTATGGCTAATATATCCTTTGTCCCCTAGGATATTGGGAAGATTCGCTTCTTCCGATAAAGTCTCTAACACTTTCACGTCATGGACACCTGGATTCGTGATTGAGTAAGTAATCGGAAAGCCAGTCTTAGTAACGATCATATGAATTTTAAGACCATAAAAATAAGATTTTTTTGTTGAGTTATAGCCAACTTTGGCTATTTGATTCAATAGTTTTGCTTGTCTATTTCTAACTGGTTTACATAATGGACTAGGAAAACTATCTATAATTCCGACTAGTTCACCTTTGGTGAGCTTCTTGATGAAAAAGTATCGAATAATCTTGATAGTGTAAGCTAAGTTTGAACTTAAGCGAGTGAATCGACTCCTACTAGGAAAGTCACCATTAGGAAATAAGACGGAACAAACCGCTCTATACGTGGCTCTTTGGCTAGTATAGCCATTAATTATACCCCATATAACACAAGCAATAATCACTGTATCGCGTTGCTTCAGTTGATCAGTATTTCTTCGGTTTTTAATCTTATCTGGTACACAATTGTGGTATATGTTAGAAACAGTTCTCATAATTTCCTTGAATGTTATAAAAGTATCTGTATAATGTTCAGTATATTTTGATGAACGCATATGTAGTCCTCATTTCTTGGGAGTTTTGAGACTACTATATGCGTTTTTTTGTTGATTTACCAACATGTTTAGACATTTTCCTCTAGGAAAAAATTAACTAGCACCACGGGTTACATAGTATATGAATTGACAGACATCGGTACGCCAATCGTCAAACAGCATAATGGTATCAATGAGATCACCTTATATTATGACTTGCCGCTCTTCTTTTATTTCATCATCGGGTTGACCTTCATTGGTTGGCTGATTTTATCCATCATGTTTATTAGAAGTCGGATACATTCATAAAAAAATGAGGTCGAAACAAAAATCGTTTATGAGAAATTAGAGAAAAAACGAACAATACATTTTTTGTATTGCTCGTTTTTTTTAAATTTCCGAAAAACCTGCCTTTCGGACGTCGTTTATTTGAGAGAGGTTAGGACAGAAGTGTTTAACTCTGAGAAATAAGAAGAAATGAACGAAAATTGCTTTTCAAATTTTTGTTCATTTCGGTTTATTTAAGAGGGAGTTGCTTCTGCTCCCGTCGTTTATTCGAGAGTCTGTAGCAAACCTGGTTTTTAGATTTGTCCCATATTCTTAT
>NZ_JACSQB010000175.1 GCF_014836835.1 Clostridium faecium
GTTTGGAATTATTACATTTAATATCTTTAAAACTAGAGCTGTTAAAATGGTTAAACATATGATTATTAAAAACTCTCCTAAATTCATAGAGATTGGTACTACCTTATTAATTTCAATTAGATTAGTTATTAAACTGATAATTGAAGAAATAGTAAGTGCAATAGCATAACCAAATATATTAATTTTAGGAACTGCTATCAATATATATATTAATATTAATTGAATTAAAGATGAAACTAAGGAACTTATTAATATAGTTTTTTGTTTTCCAAGCCCATTTAAAATTCCATAAGTACAAGATGATGCATATAAAAAAGGTGCACATATGGAGGCAGCTTTAATATATAATGAAAGGTCTTGTCTATTATAAAATAATATTCCAAGGTTATTTGGAATTATAAGGCATATTAACATAGTAGAGACTCCTAATAAAAAACACATTTTAACAACTTCATTAATTCTTATTTCTAATCCGTCAAAATCTTTCTTAGTTAAATTCTTTGATATATCAGGTATTAATATTGTAGACATAGATATTACAATTACAATAGGAAAATATATTATAGCTAAGGACATACCACTAAATTTCCCGATGATTTCTAATGCTGTAGTATAATTTAGTCCTGCTAATATTAACCTTCTAGGTACTAATAATGTAGAAAAACCTGAAATAGCTGTAGTTAATAATCCATTAATTGCTAAAGGTGCTGCAACTATTAAAATATTAAATAGAAGTTGAGCACTATTTTCTACATGTTCTTCCTTGGAGGACAAATTTTTAAATTTTAAGCTACTTTTTTTATAGAAAAAATATAAAAGTACAAGACTTATAAATTCACCAATGGTGAATGAGGCATAAGTAGCAGTAACTGTAGATGTTATGTTTTCTAATAAAAAATAATTAATTACAGATAATGTAACAAACATTCGGATTGCTTTTTCAACAATATCAATAATTGCTGGTGTTTTAACTTCTAATACACCATAAAAATAGCCTTTGTAGATTGAGGAAAGAGCAATAAAAATTAATGCAGGGCATAAAACCCATAATGAATATAAGGTTCTACTATCTTTTATTATATAGTTACTAATAACTGGTGATAGTGCAAATATTATTATTGTAACAAATATAGACCAAATTAAAGAAAATATAAATATTACATTAATACTTTTATTTAAATTTCTATAATGACTTGTCCCATAATATGAAGAAATTTCTTTAGAAATAGCAGCAACTATACCTCCGCATACTAAACAACAAAACAAATCGTACATAGGCATTATAAGTCCATATAGACCAACTCCTTCTGGTCCTAGTTTGTCCGACAAAATAATAGAAAAAGCAAATCTTATTATAGCCATAGCTAAATTAGACATAGTTAAAATAAATGTATCTTTATAAAATGTATCATTTCCCATAAAAACCCCCACTTAAGTAATATATTAATACTTATATGTATGGAAAAAGAGTTATATTCTTAATTTTATAGTTTAAACTTTTTAGTTTACTTCATTATATTTGTAAGTAATATAGTCATAGTGAATATAATAACAATTTAATATATTATAATTGTTATTTTTTAAATTATAATGTATTATT
>NZ_JACSQB010000102.1 GCF_014836835.1 Clostridium faecium
ACTGAAACTGACGCAGTAATGTGAAGCTTATATTAATCTTTTAGGTCAAGCTACAAAGGGCGCAGGGTGAATGCCTTGGCACTAGGAGCCGAAGAAGGACGTGATAAGCTGCGATAAGCTTTGGGTAGACGCAAATAGTCTGTGATCCAGAGATTTCCGAATGGGGAAACCCACATGGCTACGCCATGTACTATATGCTGAATACATAGGTATATAGAGGTAAACCCGGGGAACTGAAACATCTAAGTACCCGGAGGAAGAGAAAGAAAAATCGATTTCCTAAGTAGCGGCGAGCGAAAAGGAAAGAGCCCAAACCTAAGCCTTTGGCTTGGGGGTTGAGGACAGAACATAAATTTACTGAATCTCTAGTTGAAGATAGCTGGAAAGCTACTCCGTAGAAGGTAATAGGCCTGTAAGCAAAAGAGATAAAGTAACAGTTCTGATCCAGAGTACCACGAGACACGTGAAACCTTGTGGGAAGCAGGGAGGACCACCTCCCAAGGCTAAATACTACCTAGTGACCGATAGTGGAGAAGTACCGTGAGGGAAAGGTGAAAAGAACCCCGGGAGGGGAGTGAAATAGAACCTGAAACCCTGTGCCTACAACCGATCGAAGCACTTTATATGTGTGACGATGTGCTTTTTGTAGAACGAGCCAACGAGTTACGATATGTAGCGAGGTTAAGTACTTAAGGTACGGAGCCGAAGGGAAACCGAGTCTGAATAGGGCGCAAAGTTGCATGTCGTAGACCCGAAACCGGGTGACCTATCCATGGCCAGGTTGAAGCGAGAGTAAAATCTCGTGGAGGACCGAACCACGTTGGTGTTGAAAAACCATGGGATGAGCTGTGGATAGCGGAGAAATTCCAATCGAACTCGGAGATAGCTGGTTCTCCTCGAAATAGCTTTAGGGCTAGCGTCGATTAATTGAGTAATGGAGGTAGAGCACTGAATAGGCTAGGGGGCATATAGCTTACCGAACCTTATCAAACTCCGAATGCCATATACTTTTATTTCGGCAGTCAGACTGCGAATGATAAGATCCGTAGTCAAAAGGGAAACAGCCCAGACCATCAGCTAAGGTCCCAAAGTGTAAGTTAAGTGGTAAAGGATGTGGGATTTCTAAGACAACTAGGATGTTGGCTTAGAAGCAGCCACTCATTCAAAGAGTGCGTAATAGCTCACTAGTCAAGAGATCCTGCGCCGAAGATGTCCGGGGCTAAAACTTACCACCGAAGCTATGGGTGTACACTACGTGTACGCGGTAGAGGAGCTTTCTGCATTGGCTGAAGTCGTACCGAAAGGAGCGGTGGACGATGCAGAAGTGAGAATGTTGGCATAAGTAGCGAGAGACAGGTGAGAATCCTGTCGGTCGAAAACCTAAGGTTTCCTGAGGAAGGCTCGTCCGCTCAGGGTTAGTCGGGACCTAAGCCGAGGCCGAAAGGCGTAGGTGATGGACAACAGGTTGATATTCCTGTACCACTAGCAGACGTTATTACAAATGGGGTGACGCAGGAGGATAAGATGTGCTAGCTATTGGATGCTAGTCTAAGCGTTTAGGTATGTAGGATAGGCAAATCC
>NZ_JACSQB010000026.1 GCF_014836835.1 Clostridium faecium
TTTAATTGGTTGATGGTTCAAGCCGCTGCCGGTGTTAATTTCGTATTTGGTGGCGTCGTTATTAAAAGTGGCGCGTCGGTCTTTTTCCTCAATGTATTAATGCCGATTGTGTTTATTTCAGCTTTAGTGGGGATTTTAAACTATATAAAGGTATTGCCATTTATAATCAAGTGGACAGGTTGGCTACTCAACAAAATCGCAGGTATGGGGGAACTCGAAAGTTATTTTGCGGTGTCAACAGCAATTTTAGGGGAACCAGAAGTCTTCCTTACGATTCGTGATCAGCTGCCTAAACTTGACTCTAAACGTTTATATACTATCTGTGCATCGGCTATGAGTGCGGTTGCTGCTGCTGTTTTAGCTTCATATATGAAATTAGTACCAAGCAAGTTTGTCGTGGTGGCCGTTTTTATGAATATCCTTTCTGTTCTAGAAATAAGTTGTGTAATTAATCCCTATACTCCGCCTAAAAATGATCCATTAGCATCTATGGATTTAAATGAAAAAGAAAAGGAACCATTTTTCCAAGTACTTGGTGACTATATTCAGGATGGGTTTAAGCTTGCGCTAACAGTTGCAGCAATGTTGATTGGTTTCGTTGCTTTAATGGCATTTCTAAATAGTACTTGTAAGATTTTCTTTAATATAAGTTTTACGAGTATGATCGGTTATATTTTTGCTCCGGTTGCCTGGTTGATGGGTGTCCCAAGCCAAGATATTCTGAAGGTTGGGAGCGTTATGGCAACAAAACTTATTGCCAATGAATTTACTGCAATGGGAACGCTAAACTCTTTTTCCGGTCTAACTGCCAAAAGTACTGCAATAATCTCATCATATCTGATTTCCTATGCTAATTTCGGTACTGTTGGTATTATTACTGGGTCCATCAGGGCAATAGCTCCAAATCAGGGGAAGCAAGTTGCTAAAACATCCCTAAAGCTTTTGCTTGGGGCGACAATGGCTTCTGTATTAACAGGAACAATAGTTGGATTTTGGTACTAATTATATATGTGTATAAAAATCTTTGGGTCATACTTTACCTAAAGATTTTTATTTTAATTGACTAGGTAGGAGGAGAACCGCTGAATATATTTTATTAAATAAAGCATACACATGTATTCACATATAATCACTCCTCAAAGCAAAATTTATAATGTAAATTATTCGTCTAGTTTTTTCTTACAATATCATCCCTGATAATCTTAGCACCATACTTTTGCCGTAAATTGAATAATTTATTCTTGGGGAAGGCGTCGGTTAACACAGGAATATCCCATTCCTTTTGTAATGTCATCATCGCTTCAACAAAGTCCTCATATTTGAATTCAGAGAAGGTGAGTTACCCAACAATTGCCGTCGTAATGCCAGGATTAATTCTTCCCTGGTCTTCTACGGTATATTGTTTTTCTGACTAAGATCAGTTATAGAGACCCACAGATTTAGTTTGCCGGTAGAATGCTGTTTGAAATCTTTAATTACTTCATTACCACGTTTGATCGCTAGTCTTATGAGCCGTTGCTGTGTTGTGCTGGGCATTCGTGACACCTCCATCAAGTAAATGATATAATAT
>NZ_JACSQB010000028.1 GCF_014836835.1 Clostridium faecium
AATATCGTTCTTTTCGTGTCCTGACAGCCCCTTCATGTGCTTGTTCAGGGTTGCAAAGATGTTTGACATTGACTTGAGCTTCCCGTTCTTGCCGATGAAGTCTTTGGTTGACAGGTTAATCTTTGCCAGGGCTTCAGCTCCACCCTTAGTTGGCGTAATTAACGATTGAATGACTTTCCGTAAACCAGTACCGGCCTTATCAGCTTCCAGACCGTTGTTGGAAAGGATCCCCATTGCTGACGCAGTTTCGCCCAGTCCAAATCCAGCCTGGTGCGCAGTAGCCCCAACATAGGACATCCCCACACCGAGCGAATTAGAGTCAGTTGATGTCGCGTCAGCTGCATAGGCCAGCTTGTTCAGGGTTTCCTTGGACCGTTCTTGCATTAGCCGCGCACTCTTGAGTGGTTTCCCGGCCTTAGTAGTAGACAGACCAAATGATTCCATTGCCTGGGAGGCAACCTTAATAACATCATTAAAGTCGTCCCCAGTAGCAATGGAAGCCTTCAACTCGTTACGCATGACTCCAATGGCCGCCTTAGAGGTATAGCCCCGTTTGACCAAATCTTGATACCCGTTGGCAATCTTAATTTGACTAACGCCATACATATCAGAATACTTTCGGGAATCTTTTAACATCTGGTTATAAGAGCGTTGCGTTTCTGCCGCAGACTCATCAGACGTTCGAATGACGTTCTTGGTTCGGTTCATAGCATCCTGGAAGTCAACCAACTTACTTGCTGAATAAGCTAATCCCGCTGCAATAGGCGCGGTTAAGTACGTTGACATTCCACGACCTACACCCTGGACTCTTGAGCCAACAGCGGTGGCCACATTACCAAAGTGGTTTGCTCTGGTAGCCAACTGACCCCAGCGGTTTGACTGCGCTACAATCTCACGGCTGAGTGCTTGCATCCGGCTACGAAGTACCTCAACTTGTGCAGATGTTTTATTGTACTGGTTAGCAGCATTAGCACGAGCCCGTTCACTTTTAGTAGTATCATCCATCAAAGCCTTTGAACGCTGCATTTGCGCATTGTAATTGCGCATCTGTGAAGCCATTGTAGCGTACACAGCTCTCATGTTGTTAATACTATTAGCTGAACCCTTAAGAGCAGTCTCTTGTGCTCTTAAGGCATTAGCTGTTGATCTAATCTCAGCTTTCAAAACCCCGTTTGACGCTTTAAAAGGATTAATATCAAGACTAACCGTTGCCGCCAAATGTCCTAATGAACTTCCTGCCATTTAGTCACCTCCTTTCCGCTAGAATAAGAATGGGAATGCCTTATCGATGGTGGTCTGCCGTTCCTCAAAGACGGTACTCATCATCTGCGGGTCAGTCAGCGTCATTTTGCTGACTTCATTCCACTTATAACCATTTTTAAGATGGTCCTTGATAAAATCGGTCAAATTGTTGATGGCATCATCAATCATTTCGACCGTTATTTTTTTGGGTCTTTATCCGGCTCGTCTTCCTCATCAGATGGTGATAAGTCCATTCCCAGTGTCGTAGCAACAGCTTTCTCAATCTGGGCCAGTCCCTCAATCGAAGAGACACCGGACAAGAC
>NZ_JACSQB010000171.1 GCF_014836835.1 Clostridium faecium
AGCCTGGCATCTAATCGATTTTCTAAATTTGCACGTTTTAATTGTTGCAATAAATCATGGCACTTAATAAAATACGTGCTATACCTACGTTTTGCTGCCGCAATTCCTATGGATGTTGCAAGATGGGTTTTCCCAACTCCACTAGAGCCTAAAAAAACGATATTTTCTTGAGTATTTAAAAAACGTAATGTTAGAAAATCTAGTATTTGATCTTTATTAATGCTAGGCTGAAAGTCAAAATCAAAATCTTTAATTTCTTTTTTATGAGGAAATGCTCCTACTTTAACCATAGATTTAATCATATTTGTTTCCTTAAAGTCTATCTCATAAGTTGTAAGCTTAATAAGAGCATCAACAAATGATAAGTTATTTTTAGTTGAGAAATCAATAACTTCATCTAAATGATTAATCATTTGTTTCATTTTTAAGTATTCTAAGTTTTTTATAAGTTGTGTATATGTACTATTCATTTTTATATACTTCTCCTATCAAATTTAAATTTTCTTTAGCTTTTTCAATCATTTCGTATGAACTTCTCTTAAAGGTTAAAGCGCTAATTTCAGCATAATGTTCAGTATGATAATTTAATTTTTGATTCTGTATTGCATGAATAGTAATTAAATTTGTGTTATAATACAAATGTATTTGACCATCATATACTTGAAGTTTTAGTCTCTTACCTATGTATTCTGGTGGTACAGAATATTGGTTTGATTTATACGAAATCATGCTTTGACTATTTACTTTAACAGATGTGGTGGATATTTTGTAATGATTTCTTATCTGTTCTTTAGGGAGTTCTGATAAGAAATCTTTTTCTTTGTTTAAATGTAATATTGGTATTTTCCCTGTGGATGTATGACATCTACTATTAATTCTGTTATTTAAATCTGAGACAAGTTTATGTAGTTGTTCGTAATTTAATGTACCATTATATGCTCTTATTTCATCGAGCAATTTCATTGGAGCCTCTACTTTAGCTTTGGTATTTGGCCTGCCTGCTACGCAGGGATGAACTTCAAAACCATAATCCTTCGCAAATTGTTGAAATTTATTATTTACTTTACCTTTAGAATAATTAGTTCTAGGCTCGTCCATAACAGTTTTCATATTGTCCGTTAATAGTTCCTTCGGAACTCCTCCAAAGGCTTCAAATGACTCATCTAAAAAAGAAAATAATATGTCTTGAGTTTTATCAAGAGATAATCTATATACTCTAAATCTTGAATACGAAAGTATCAATACAAAAATATTTATATTTATAATCTCTCCTGTATTTAAAACAAATTCTATATTTTCCTTCCAATCTAACTGTGCTTGTTTACCTTTATCTGTTTCATATCTCATACTCGGCGCAGCCTTCGATAAATGTCCTTTTTTTCTACTACTAAAATATTGATTGAATTCTGGATGATTAGAAATATATCTTCTAAAAGAAGATTGAGCACAATCTAATCCATAATTGTCTTTAAGATATTGCCATAAAATACGTTTATAATAAAATATTTGAATAGAATCTTTGCTAAGAAGCTTTTTAATAATAGGTTCAAAAGAGTCT
>NZ_JACSQB010000189.1 GCF_014836835.1 Clostridium faecium
ACTTTAGGCTATGAAGCTGGGATTTGGGGCTATCCGCTTCACAACCGGCTAGTAGAGTTGGGGTATGATTGCGTAATTTTGGCACCTTCGACGATGTACAGTAACGCCAAACATCAAATGGTCAAAAATGATCACCAAGATGCCCAGATGATTGCCCATAATCTAGCTTCCGGAACTTATAAGGTGGTTTATGTGCCTGATCAAGAAGATGATGAGGTCAAGGAATTTATTCGTTTGATTAAAGCTATGAAAAAGGAGCTTAAACAGACCAAGCAACGAATTCGTGCCTTTGTTTTGAGAAACGGTTTTCGTTTTGAAAGAACACCATGGACGGGAGTATATTTAGAATGGCTTTCACAATTACAATTGCCAAGAATAAAAAAGATGGTCTTAGACGAGTATCTGATTCATTATCATGAGTTAACAGATAAGATTGAACGCTTAAGCAGACTGTTAGGAGACCTGTCACATCAAGAACGTTATCAAGAACCAATTTCTAAGCTCCGCTGTTTCAAGGGGATTGATACAGTAGCCGCAATGACCATTCATGTGGAGACTTCAGACTTTTCACGCTTTCCGAATGCCAGAGCTTATGCGGCCTATTTAGGACTAACTCCCAGCGAACACTCTAGTGGAAAGAATGTTAGTCTAGGCCGAATTACTAAGCAAGGTAATTCGACTATCCGCACTACACTTGTCGAATCCGCACAAGGTTTAGTGCGGGGAAACCCAAGTAAGAAGTCTAAGAAACTCAAGGCACGACAGATTAATCAATCTGGAAGAGTTATTAACTATGCCGATCGTGCTGTTAATCGTCTTCACAAACGCTATGAACGAATGCTTCATGCAGGTAAGCCACGAAATGTGGCAATTATCGCCGTTGCTCGAGAACTAGCTTGCTTTATTTGGGGTATGGAAAACGGCAAGATCGCGTAATTAATTGCTTATTCGTAATACATTAGGTACTTAATTGTGCCTATAGAAAAGTCCCAGAAAGCTTTACGGTCTGGCTACCTACGCTGTCACGCTTTCTGGCATGATTTCAAGAACTATTGGCCATAGTTCTAATTATTATCATGATCCACGGTGGGAGATTATATGAGCCTTGCGACGGACCATTAACCTGTTGGTAACCAATCCACGAATAACAGAGTGGTTAACTGTCGAAGGATCAATTTCTGAGACTTTTCTATGGGAATCAAAAATGACCAGAGCTAAATTCCTACTTGACAATGGTCACTTCATAACAGCGTGACAGAGGCTAGCTTCGCGTCGAAAGACAAACGCCTCAAATCAGCTTACTAGCCGATTTGGGGCATTTTTTCTCACTCTCTTCTGTCTCGCTCTTTAATGTGCTGACGCCCCAGTAGAAGCATCTGGATGTTCTTCTTGTTCCTTGCTAAGGCCGGCAATATCCGGCTGGTCATCACTGTTCTCATGCTGAAAATGGAAAACAGGACCATCACTCCGGGGGTCATAGTCGACAGTGGTAATCAAGTCCTTAAAGAACCACTCATCTAACT
>NZ_JACSQB010000180.1 GCF_014836835.1 Clostridium faecium
TTGTTGCTGTTAATCAGTTGAAGAACATTGGTATCGACTTCAATCGGTGAATAATCAAAGGTATCATCGGTTACAATCGGGCTACCAGCATTGCCATTGGCCTGGGCAAACTCAAATTCTTCACGCGTATGCCGCCGTGCCTCTTTGGATAGCTTACCCTTT
Source organism: Clostridium faecium (assembly GCF_014836835.1). GTDB lineage: Bacteria > Bacillota > Clostridia > Clostridiales > Clostridiaceae > Clostridium_J > Clostridium_J faecium. The sequence continues at coordinate 163 of NZ_JACSQB010000180.1, forward strand.
GCTTTTAAGATTCCGCCTTTCAGTCCGGACTTAAAAAAGCGACGGAGAGTCTTAATACCGTCATCTTGCAGACCAATTTCATCCCCTAGTGACAGTAGCGGGGAGCGCCCGTGGACCCCGTCATAGGTGAAGAACATGAAGTGGATAACATCCTTAGCTGGGCAAACAATCGTCCTGGTTTGACCTTTAACATTAATAGGCGTGAACTCATATTTAATGTTGTTCAGGTCCGAATCGTCGATATAGGTCTGCGACGTTGGGAAATATTGCAGTTCTAATGGTGCTCCGGTCTTGGGATCCCGAATAATTCGAGTGAAGCCATCCCCCGTCAAGATTGCATTGACTGTCATAATGAATCGCCAGTGATAGGCTGACAGCATATCGTTGGGGTGCTTATTCAGTAAGTAGTCAACTGCCTTGATGTCCTTAACTCGATTTTTAGTGTCATCCAGAACGACCAGAGGAAAACGAGCGACGTTACTAGCCACGTGTGACACAGCGGTCAGCACATCGGAACTTCTCAGTGCTCCAATTCCAAGATATGTCCCCAAATTGGAGTAACCAGGGATAATTCCCTGGTCAATGTAATCCTGAGCCCAGTCGCGCTGCTCTGTAGTATGGAATAGCATTTAATCACCCCCTTTCCTCCGAGATGAAGGCCAAAATAAATAGTTCAATTGATATGACCAGTAGTCCTATTCTCAGGGAAAATAAAAAGCCTGTAGCTGCTAGGCAGATACAAGCTAGTAAAAACAGAATTACAGGTTCATTAACTTTCCAAAATTTCATATTACTTGCCCTTGTTATTAGAACCCAAAATCATCATCAAACACATCCTCATCCGTAATGTAATCATCAATATCTTCACGGAAACAAATTGCGTAAGCATCGAGCAATGCGTCTGCCGCGTCAATCTTGTTTGAATACTTATTCTTGTCAATCCGGACCCCATTGTTGTCCGACTTGAGGATCGCGTTAGCCATAGCTCCCGCCAAGATTTCATTATCAGGATGCCGCACCCGCCGTTCTAGAATGTCGTCCCGGAACTGCTTGGTTGGCATTGACAACGTTAGCGTCCCCTGACGGACTGAAATTTGCTGCCATTCTGGATGGCCCTTTTCAATCTGTGTCAGTAATGGGCCATATTGCGCCGGGTCATAACAGATTGCCTGAACATCCAGGTCATGTTCTTCTACGAAGTTGTTCAACCACTCGTAGACCCGGTCAACATCGATTACCCCCGATTCCAGTTTGGTAATTTCACATTGCCCCATATCCTGCAAACGGACATAGTCCAGGCGGTCCGCCTTAATCTTGGATTCCAAACCGTACTTGGT
>NZ_JACSQB010000151.1 GCF_014836835.1 Clostridium faecium
GCACCAGGGTTCTGAGCCGCCCATGCCTTCCGCTGGGCTTCCATGTAAGCCTGGTGCTCCTCTTCGGTAGCGTCAATCCAAGGACCGCCTGTTGCTGTCAGCTTAGCAGGCGACAGCTTGCCGCTTGGGTCCTCGAAAGTTTCGTTGTCCTTGAGCTGGTAGTCGTCCGCAACCACGTCAGAGCTGACAAAGGTACGGTTGACTGGTTCAGCGCGATAAAGTCCTTTCATTTCGTTTCCTCCTTTTCCATATTAAAAGCCGGGCATTATACCCGGCTAATCTACTGTATACATCGCATCGACAAGCATCAGATCGTTTGCTGCGAGTTTACGCTGGTTAGCAAGCTGGTGAAAATCAATAGCCCCAAAGTATGCCCACCATGTATGATCATTTGCTAGGCCCTGAATTGGAGCCCAAGGTTTTGCCGAATCCGGCAAAGTGATAGTTCCTTGAATATCTCCAGTAACTTTTAGCCCCAGATGCAGATGGCATACAGTTCGATTGCCGATTTTGGCATACGTATACCAATGTTGGTCATCAAACTTGAGACCAGCAGGCAAAACAATTCCAGTATCGGTTCTATCAGACCACTGGAGGCCGTCTAATACTCCCCCCATTTTTTCTACGGTGTCAACGAGGCGGTTGTACTTGTTTTGCCACAAGCCTTCGCCGCGCACCATTTTCAGTTCATCAGCCATGTTTTTTCCTCCTTATTAAAGTGTGACCATTAGGCCCTTATACTCAGTGATAAAGTCCGGGGCAATTGTGAAGTCCTTTGCCTTGGCGCCTTTCAGTGACAACGTCAAAGTGTAGATGTTCGATACCACGTAAACATTGGGCCCATCGCACTCTGCACTCGATGGCGTTTCAAGATTGATGTCCGGCATTCGATAGCGGATGTCAGCCGGTGAAATGTAGATTCCACACTTGCTCCCGTCAAAAACTGGTTGCACCTTGACTTCACTGGCCTCGGACCCACCGGCCATATCCACGTCGACCTGGGCAATTCCGGCCCCATACTTCGACACATACATATGAACCGGTGGCATTTGGTCTACAAAACCGGTTGCGTCAGGCTGTGCTTCGTAAGTCACCGTCCCCATATGGATTGGCGACATATCCTGTACGATACCGTAATCCCGCTCAGCGATATAGCCACTATTTAGTAAGATAGTGTTCGTCCCGTTGGCCGTCTCGCCATCACGCTTGACCCGAATCCGCCAGAAGCCGCCGCGAGCGTCATCACGGGCTTCCCAGCCTTGGGTAACTACCAAGTCACCTGGTAGCGGTTGGGTAGCATCCTTCATATCCTGCACAGTAGCGTACTGGAAAATCCGGTCGTGGAACTGAGCCGCTTTGAGCGTTTCCTGGATTTGCTTGGTCATATCAAGCAGTTGCTGATAGCGAATATACAGGCCGTCCTTCGGGTCGTTGACCGCTTGGATAGCGTCAAGCAAGGCCTGCTTGTACTTATCCATCCAAGTCTGCATATTAG
>NZ_JACSQB010000060.1 GCF_014836835.1 Clostridium faecium
AAACATTTGTGAACCTGCGAGGCTTAGTATTTTCGTTAGCATATTCTCTTACATATGCTGAAATCTTCTCTTCTATCACAGAAGCATTTTTAACAATTGACTTAATAGTAATTGGTGTTCGATTACCCTTGGACAAATCGCCGACTGCTTGTTCGGCCTCTTTCTTGGTAAACGAATAAAAAGGCTTTTTGTTGGCCTTTTCATACTTTTCTAACAGTTTTAAGTTTCCCTTGACACCTGACCTTTTCGCAATCGACTTAAATGAATTAGGGTCTGATATAACAACTTGTTTTAGAATATTTTCAAATTTGAACGGTGCGGTAATGTAATTACTACTCTTTTCTGATTTAATTCTTACAACTAAATCATTTAATAGTTCTTTTTCATCACCAAACATAACCCCTAAATAGGTCATGTCTGACATATACTCCGTTACATCAGTGGCCTTTTTACTACCAATGAGGGTAGATACGAATTTGCTACCAAATTTTAAGTCACTTAATTTCTGCCGTAATGCTTCTGACGACTTTTTGTCTCCCTTATACCTTACAAACAACTTAAAATCTGACATATCTATACACCTCGCCATTTTCTCTCTTCTACTTATTCATCCTTGTATTGAGAATAGTTGAAAGCCTTAACTTCAAGTTCCCTACTTGAATGAATGAACTTCAATAAATCTTCTTTTGACAATTCATCAATTTGAGAAAAATCGTAATGAGTTGTAAAGCATGCCGAACCAGACCTGTTAGGGTCTTGTACCTGGTCGATATATTCTTGTGTAACCTTCACGCTTTCATGGTCGCAAAAGTCTCTTACAAGAAGTAAATCGTGAGTTTCAGAATAAAGAGTTGTAGCTGCACCCCGCCTAAAACTGTGAGGTGTAATATTCTTTCCAATCAACTCGCTGAAATCCTTCAGATACTTAGTAAAAGTTCTTTTATTCAAATCTTTAAATACTTTATCGTACGGATTACCATCATAGAATAATTCTTTCAATTCTTCATAGTAGTCTAATGCAAGGGGCTTTTCGTTCAATTTATGTCCCTTGTCTAGCGCACGTAAAATTGCCCACTTCCCACCGTATGGTGAATCAGTTACCGTAAAATCGTCCCAAGTAACATTAAACGTTGCCGAAACACGAATCGCAGTTGCGAACAAGAAGCTAGACAGCTTAGCATATTTTTCTCCAATCTTCTCATCGTCTGAAAGATAGTGCTTATTCTTGAACCAATTCTGCAATTCCTCTAATTCGTTAACAGAAAGTGTTTCATGATGCTTTACGTCATTTGTTTTTAGCGTTGTCACATTTAGGACATTGATAAGTAAGTCATTATAATCAACGGAATCGTCAAAAATTCGGTCACGTCTCATTGCCTTTACGAATTGTTTCATAGCCGTCAAATGAGCTTTAATTGTAGAATCTTTTACTTCCGCTTTCTTCAACGGGTTTACGAACTTGTTAATCGTATCCCTGTAACGAATAG
>NZ_JACSQB010000001.1 GCF_014836835.1 Clostridium faecium
AAACTACCCATGAGAAATATAAGGCTGTTGCTGATGAGATGGTTCAAAAGATTAAGGAGAACGAATAATGGCTCTTACTACACACAGAAAGAAGAAAGACTTAACCCATACCACAGAAGTCAGAGTTGCACAGCAAGTTGATAGAGATGATATTGTTCAAGACTATGAACGAGTCACCTTCCCAACCAACGTACGTGTAGATAACCATTTAAGAAATAAGATTACGGCACTAATCAACCTTGGGATTGCTCCAAATACTAAGGCGGTTATCGAATATCTTGTTAAGCGTGAAGAGGAAAAGCTCGGAAATAATGGTGAGTTGCTGAGGTATCAACGGATGTTGAGTGTGCTTGAGGAGCGAGACTCTGTATCTAGGAAACTCAAGGCTAAAACTAAGGCAGCAAAAAAGGCCGCAGAAGCAGCTAACGATGAGAAAGACAGACGAGAGAAATAAGAATGAGCACTCGTATAGAGTGCTTTTTTATTTGCTATTAAAAACTCCCGAAAAATGTTATATGGTAATACCATTATTAATTTACCATTATTCATAATGAATTATGGTATTCAACATTGTATTTATCTGTATTCTTATGTATTACATATGTATATATAAGAATACAGATAAATATATTAGAATACAAAATAGTGATTTTTTTGAAAAAGTGTATTCTTTTGTATTCACTTGTATTCGTTTGTATGCTATAATATAGATGTTATATAAATAACACATTATGGAGGTATATATTATGGCTACTTCAAGTACGACTACGAAGGATAAGAAAATCGTTATTGCAAACGATTTAGGGTACAGTTCAGTTAAGGCAAACATTAATGATAAGGAATTAAAGTTCCCATCTGTAATTGCACAATTACGTCCACAAGACGTTCCTGCCCCAGCAGAGATTAATTCCGATGAAGCTATGAAGAACTACATTGATAACTTCTTGGATAACATGGACGTTACCGTAGCAAGCAACGCTGTTAAATCTTCTGGCCGTTACCTAATTGGTAATGCTGCCGTTGAGTCTGGTCTGTCCTTACGTCAACTAGACATTAATGATTACACTGGAAAGTCCGAAACCGACTTATCTGTAATCTTAACTTTGAGTATGATTGCTGGTCGGCGAGTACAGGAAGCCTACAAGAACGGTGAAGACCTATCTAAGGAACTAGAAGCCAACGTTTACATGGCAACTGCTCTGCCAGTTTCCGAAGGTAAGAGAGACAATGCTCGTGATGCATATGCTCAACGTTACTTGTCTAATAAGCATGTGGTAACTTTCCATAACTTTGCCGATCCAATCACTGTAAATATCACCTTTAAGAAGGTCTACGTGGCCTTAGAAGGGGAAACTGCACAGATGATTATCGCTTCTGATATGGAGGGCTTGTCCGAGGGTATTAAGAAGGACTTCGATAAAAACTACC
>NZ_JACSQB010000138.1 GCF_014836835.1 Clostridium faecium
CTTTTCAATGTCTTTTAATAATTTAGAAGATGCTAAATTTAAAAAATTAATATATTTTTCTTCATCCAAAACTAAAAAATCTTTATAATTAACACTTTCCTCAAAGAGCTTTATACAATCATTAAATATTTTTTTCATATCTTTTTCTGAAACCACGTAATGATTTTTAAAATATTTAAAAACAGTACTATTTATTTCATCTATATTTAGTTTGTTATTTATTATTTTATTGTCATAAAACAATAAATTTTGTGAAAAACTTTTTTTCCTTACTGTATTATCTTTAGTAGTCACATAAGTTCTAAGAATATGTTCATTATTGGTAAAATAATTATCTAACCATAAATGACTATAGTATCCTAAAATAAATGATTTTTCTTCATTGGTTACATTAAAACATTTATCTTTTAAAAATAATTTACATTGACAATTGTTATTAATATCATTTTTGTAATGAGCTTTACAATTTAAATAATTATTATTCTTATATAGAAAACAGTCTGGTGCTATATTTCCTAATAAAAAATAACTATTTTCTAATTTTTCACTTAATTCAAAATGTAATATTTCTGTAAAAGCTATATGAGTGTTAATATTAGGCATAATATTATCTCCTTAAACTACAACCTTACTATTTTATATTTATACTTAAATAAATATCATTCAATGCTATTGTAAACTTAAATCTTTGATTTTACAATATATCCCTAATAAATTATACCTATTTCTACGTTAAATATTAAAACCCCTGTAGCTATTTTAATATTTATATAAAAAGCCTCCCTAAAAAGGGAGACTCATATACTCTATAATTTAATCTAATTGTTTAACTGATAGCGTAGCACTTACATTAGCACCTGTTATTGTAATTCCTAATGCTACTGCTGCTCCAAAAGCTAACTGAATATTTGCATTTGCAGGTACTGTAGCTATCACACTTCCTGTATAAACTTGAAGTCCTGTACTCAAGGTTTCTGTAAATACGCCTCCTGGCACAGCAGTTCCATTTATCTGAATTTGGAATGTTCCAGCTAATGCCAAAGTTGCTGTAAAATATACTACAAAGTTTATCTCATACTCTCCAGCATTTGTAACATTTATAGTATCCGCAGTTGGATGTGTTATTCCAGCAGATAATGGACCTGTATTATTAAAATCTATAGGTTGTGGTGGTTGAAGCAATGCTATATTTATAGCTTGGTCTCCTGTATTATAAACATATCCAAAAGAATTTAATCCATTTGCAGGACCAATTTCTCCAGTTGGACCAGTTGGTCCTGTTGGGCCCATTTCTCCTGTTGGTCCTGTTGGACCTATTTCTCCTGTTGGTCCTGTTGGACCTATTTCTCCTGTTGGTCCTGTTGG
>NZ_JACSQB010000075.1 GCF_014836835.1 Clostridium faecium
ATCTTCAAGGTAGCGACGATCTCCAACCTTTTGAACCACCTTCCCATAGAACGCATTTTGCATTTCTTTCCAGTTAAGAGGAAGTTCAAGTTGTTTAGGTTTTTGATTTTGTTCTATCTCTTTTCCTTCAGATTCGGTAACGTCGCCATCAGGGCTACTGTTAACTCCAATGAAGTTAATACGACCGTCTTTCTTTTTATTGAGATCAAGATGGTTAACTTCGGCGTCAAAACGTTCATCAGTAGAACGCAAGGCATTTAATACTTGCCATACCTGCTTGTACTTCTTGTCGTTATCTAGAGCATCCTTAGGATCTACTCCATCGGCAACGACAATCGGCAAAATAATATATCCATATTCCTTGCCTTCAGCTCGCCGCATAATACGACCGACCGCTTGAACAATATCGACTTGTGACTTTTTAGGGCTGAAGAAGATAATAGCGTCAAGGTTAGGTACGTCTATTCCTTCAGTAAGGAAACGAACATTAGATAAGACCCGTGCACGATTATCTTCAAGGCTATCGTCCGCCAACCAATCTAACTCTTCTTCTTTTTCAAGTGCATTCAATCCACCATCAACGTGGTGCACATCAACGCTAAAACTTTCAGTGGATTGTGTATCTAAGTATTCATTCACAACGGTTTCGAATTCATTAGAGATGATTTTGGAGTGCTTTATAGTATCAGTGAAAGCTATAGCCCGTTTCATTGGAGCACCAGTAATCTCACCAGTTACTCCATTTCGTTTAACCATTGCGTTCCAAACACCAATGATCTTACCAATATCGTCAACCTTTAATTGATTATCAGCAGCCATCATCTTTTGCATATCCTTGTTAATGTAGGATTCACTAACAGCCAATACCGTAACTTTATAGTCCGTTAAGTAGCCACGAGCAACTGCCTCACCAAAACCTAAACGATAAATCTCTTCACCGTACTTCTCTTTGTCGTCCATAGACGAGACGACAATACTGTTTTCTTCGGCTTTTCGTTTAGCATTTTGATCATAAATTTTAGGAGTGGCAGTCTGATATAAGCGTAATTTACCTTTAATATTTTTATTTGAATGTACTTCAGTAAAGGCACTATCTTCTCCTAATTTATTTGCCCCTGTTGTTCGGTGGGCCTCATCAGCAATAATTAAATCGAATTCAGGATAACCCGCTTCTTGTGCTTTATGAAGAACATCAATAGACTGATATGTACTAAATACAACGGTCATATTTTGACCCAAGTCTAATTTCTTTACTTGGTCATAATTACCCATTAGCTCTTCAACATTAGTAGTAGGCTCAAACCCAACATCTTTTGCACCTAAATCATCATCTGAAT
>NZ_JACSQB010000070.1 GCF_014836835.1 Clostridium faecium
TCTCAGCTACGAAGGAGTTAATGGTATCTTTTCCCACCTTACCTTTGTAATATTTGGCCTGAACCGCCGTCAAATTTCCAGCAAAATCACGAGCAACAATATCTACACCCAGATCGCGCTTAGGAATGCCATACTCCTCTGGCACTTCATTTAGCATCCAAACATCTGAGAATTTTTGCTTATAGGTTGGCTCATTTTTTAGATATGCAACAACCATCTTTTCAAATGCAGTTCCTCGATCACGTTGCTTATCCAGATTGCTATCTATTTGATTAACTAATTCATCGAATGTAGCCATAATAACTCCTTAATTTTCGCTGTGTTCTTTAATTTCCTTATCAAGGTAATCTCTTAATTTCTTTGCTTCGTCCCAATTAAAATGAACATGAGTCTGTTCTTCATCTTTATTGACACGTAAATTCTCAAATCCAAGATTGGTTAATAACACGTCCATCCCGTCTGGATTATCCCAAATACTAAATCCTAATTCTTCTGCATAGTTCTTATCATATTGTTCTTTGTAAAATAGCTCATAACCATATTGATCTATAGTCAGTTTGCGTTCATCACTTGGATGAAATGCCCTTCTATGCATATGCCTTTCCACCTTATCGAATTTATTACAATATTTAACAATTTAATTTTACCGCAATGTTTTAACTTTGATTGTTCACTTTATCATTTAGCGGTAGTTACTAATACCATTTTATCAAAGGTTGTTCGTTCTGCCGTTCTTCATTTACTATTTACGAATTACAAATAAACTCCCACCCATATTCTGAGTGAGAGTTCTTTTGTAAAATACACATTTTATTTAACTGAAAGTATTTAACTTTGAGGTACTAATTTCAATACTCCTATTGATTAACAAATTCTTGTACCTATTTGGTATAGAGTTATTAATTACTACCATGTTCTGCTTGATAACGTGCTAAATTTTCGGGACTGTTGACAGCTTCTTCCTCTGCTTCCCATTGACTCCATTCGGCAGCAGAATGCCCAGCAACATCTTTAAATCCCTTTGCTCTTGCAACAGCATCGGGGTCACTTGGTGCAGTAGTTGTTTGAGAATTAGTACTACTTACTTGAGTTTGTTGATTACCTGCAGAAGAATTATTTGTTTTTGCTGAAGACGAATCATTATTCAGAAGTTGATCAATAGTACTCTTTTGTTGCTTAATATTATCGTTTAATTGTTTCTTACTATACGTTTTATGACCATTACCTGATCCCATATGGTCGCCCTCAACTTCGTCATAGGTAACGTCAACAGAATCCTTATTAACAGTCATAGTAGTAGTATGGCC
>NZ_JACSQB010000146.1 GCF_014836835.1 Clostridium faecium
GCCTCTCAGTATTATGGCCGATTACCGAGGGGCTTTTTGTGTTAGTGAAACCTAAATGTCTCATCAAAGTATCTTTCTACAAATATAGTATACCAAAAAGCTCTATTACTACTGCCATAACTTGTAGCCCTTGTGTATGGTGAATATCGCTATAATTGTGGGAATTAAATTCACAAAGAAGGTTAGAAGATTGTCGAATATACCTTAACCATGAAAGATATTCCGCCACCATGACTGATGAGTGGCTTTTTTTGCATCTGTAGGCTCTTCTGCGGACTTTTGATCGGAAGATACCGAATTATCCGATTCAGATGTTTCTCCGTCAACTACGGGCTTGTCAGTGTCTCCTGTAAGTGCCTTAATTTGCCTTTCAAGACCTAAGTGGAGTTTTTGCGCTTGATCGGCTAATTGATGCGCTGCTGATATTTGTTCATCTTTCGCTTTTAGTTGGTCAGTTAAGATGTCATAATCGTGGACTAGCTGTTCATTAGCTTGTTTAAGCTGCCGAACTTGTTCCCGTAGAAGTTCAACAATTTCGTCATGCCTTTCTGCTTTATGATTAGTGAACTTCTCTTTTTCTTCCTTCCCTTTTCCGTTGATGTAATGTTTGACGACGAATTCCTTGTCTTTCAAGGAATAGAACTTCTTCCCTCGTTTTTCGATTTTTACGGGACGTAAGTTATTGGTTTCGGCAAATTTATCAAATGTTGAACGTGCTATTCCTGCGTCCTTGATGATTTCACTAATGGTATACAACTTTTCTTCCGTCATATTTACGACCTTCTTCCGACGTATGGACATATAGTAATGTTAATTTTTCTGTACTTATTTTAACATGAGAATAACGTATAGCTTATGGGAAAGAAGTATGAAAGAAGAAGTTCAGAATGAAGTATAAATTCAAGACTACAAAGCAAAAAAGCGCTGAGATGTCGAGAGTTCATTCAACTGGTGGGAAGGATGAGGTAATACTTCGAAAGATGCTCTGGCATAAAGGAATAAGGTACAGAACTAACTATAAAAAACTTCCAGGAAAACCTGATATTGCGATTACTAAGTATAAGATTGCAGTTTTCATTGATGGAGAATTTTGGCATGGATATGAGTGGGAGAAACATAAGCCAAGGATTAACCGTAATCGTGAATATTGGATTCACAAAATTGAATATAATATCGAACACGATAAAGAAGTAAATGAAAAATTACGAGCAGATGGTTGGATAGTACTATGGTTTTGGAGTAAAAAAGTACTTAAAAATCCTGAATATTACACGGAAATCATTCTCTGGTATATCC
>NZ_JACSQB010000143.1 GCF_014836835.1 Clostridium faecium
CAATTATACGGACTTTATCTAAAATACTCTGGATACTCTTTATACTGCATTAAAGTTAGTAATATTAACAGCAAAGATATCGAAAAAACAATAACATAATATGTATTAAAATTTTTCATAATATTATTTGTCAAATTAAGCGAGACAAAACTTTCCATTTACGTAACTCAAAAAAACTTCTAATGGTGTTTGGTAATTTAGTGATTTTCTAGGGATATGGTTTCTTTTGGACGCAACGGATGAGATGAATCCTTGATTGACTTGGTTGAAGTCCATTTCTTTTGGTAGTCCATCTTTTCGGAGGAGTCCGTTTGAATGTTCATTTAATCCCCGTTGGGAAGGCGTTCCTGGGTCTGCGAAATAAATATCAATATCATTCGTATTACTAATACTTTTCCAATTAGAGAATTCTTTTCCACAATCAAAGGTAATTGATTTGAAAAGATTTTTGGGTACGGATTGAAGCCATTCATTAATCGAATTTTCAATATCAACTGCCTTACGGCCTTCTGGTTTCAAGGCGATAATGGCTTTTGAAAGTCGCTCAACGAGTGTGATGACGGCACTTTTATGGTGGATGCCGATAATCGTATCACCCTCTAAATGTCCAAATTCTTCTTCGAAAACGACATAATCTTTTTTACGTTCAGAAATATTTCTTTTGAATGCCTGTTTTCCACGTTTTTCCTTATAACCATTTGGTTTTCGTTTTCCTTGCATCGGTAAATGTAAAACATTGAATTCTCCCGTCTTAAACCGGCGATAGAGGGTACTTATTGAACAAGAGAAGGTTCGCTCTGCACGGCCAATAATGACGTCTGGGGTCCAACCTTCAGTTGATCTTTTTGCAATGTATTCTTTTTCCTCAGCAGGAAAAATGATTTCGGTTCTCCCACAACGTCGCTTATTTTCTTTGTATTGTTCAAAGTATTCAAGTGCTGTTCCACCACATTTGAGAAAGTTATAGACATTGTAAATTGTTTGGCGTCCACGTTTAAGCTGCTTCGCAACGATAGCAACCGGAGTTTCTTGATGAAAATATGCTTCTATCATTACAAGCTCGTTTGGTGTAAGATGGGTATAAGTCATTTATGTTCACTCTCCTTGTATGCTTTAGCGGGTATTACAATTTGAGTGTAACATAAATGGCTTTTTTATTTGTCTCGCTTAATTATACAAACGGCGAATATAGAAAAAATAAGAATTTATCTAACAGGAAACTTTGTGAAAAATATTACTTTATCTCATGAAATAT
>NZ_JACSQB010000158.1 GCF_014836835.1 Clostridium faecium
TACCATTTTCGTTTGCTCACGAGCTAGGACACATCATCAATGGGGATGATGGTATTAATTACTACCACTCTTTTACTGTTCATTCTAAAACTGAGTTTGAAGCGAATAAGACAGCGATTGATATTATTCTTGCTTATTGCCGGGATAATGATATCCCCACCGATAACTCTAATATGTTATGTGAGCAGTTTGGAATTCCATTCAAACTTGAATACATTGTTGCGCTGAAACTGAAACGTATTATGTAACTCTTTAATTACTATCGGGAGAATGATTTATTTTGAAAAAATATTTTCTGTTACTATCAATTTTTCCGCTTGTTTTCTTACTAAGTGGTTGTACTCACTTGAGTAAAACCGAAGTAATAACTAATTCGGGCTTTAACAATGAAATCGATGCTAATACTCATAAAAAGAAAATTTATTATAGAGTAAACAAACAAGAAATTAAGTCTGTAAATGTACATGATCATGGCATTAGTATTGAGATTCCTCGTTCTACTTCAAAAAGGAATGTAATACTCAGTGCCTCACCAAACCTGACACAATCCGTTCACGTTACTATTCCCGCTTCTAAGCCAATAGTAAGTTGGAAGCAATTTTGTAGTGACTATAATGACTTTCAGGAACTTGACCCTAATACTAACTCATCAAATTACAAAATTCCTAAGAAATACCAATCTATTACTAACGGTATTGGTAAGATCAAATTTCCAGGATATTACATTAAATATAATATTTCCAATTCTAAGCTAGTTGCTCTTCGTCTGGCTGCTTATACCGCCGATGGCTATGAAGACTTAGGATACTATTCAATGAAGGAATATAAGGCTTCATTAGAATCAGCAGTTGCAGCATTTGGTAATGGTGAAGATAGCTCCTTAGACGATATTAGTTCAATGGTCAAAAATAAATACATGTACACTAACTCCCATAAAGGAAAATTTAGCGGTTGTCATTATCGATTGTTCCAATTTACCGGCAATATCTGGTTTGATGTTTGGAAATAGCAATTGTTAGTGTCCTTATCATAAGCATTACAGTACCACTATTGATATATGATATTTAATTATTGAAACTCACAAATAACTGCCTAGTTCAATAAATTTGGAGGTCTTATTTTGAATCCTAATCAAAACAATCGGAACCAGGATAACCGCAATAAAATACTTGAGCAGGATAAACTATATCAATTTAGTCAAAAAGCAGAGAAAGTCGGTAATGCGATGAAAAGCACGGGTGATGACATAGCAG
>NZ_JACSQB010000122.1 GCF_014836835.1 Clostridium faecium
ATATACGTCACTGCTGGCCTTCCTACGATGAATGGTAGCCAATGCTGATGGGCGGAATCGAACCGCCAACGTGTGGCCACTACCCACACAGATTTCCTGTACTGGTCGCCTTATGGTCGTGAACCATTCTGGACAACATTTCTCTCAGTACCATCAGCATAAGTAAGGCGCCCACCCCGTACCAGGCTCCGTAGAGTATCTGGCCCTTTTCCATCTTAAAAGGTGGAGCTTATCTAGCCTTACATATTCTTAGAAGAAGATGTTCATTAACAGTATGACAACTAACTTTGCCACAATATCATTATCACGCATTGCACGAAGCCGGAGCACTCAACAATTTATCACGAACCTCTCATTCTTCGTCGAGGTAAACGTGTAAATCCTCAACGTCAGTGTAAATGCCATGCTTAGCCAGCTGATACTCAAAGCGATCCGCAAACTCGCATAATGCTCGCTCTTGTTTTCGACTATACGTAGCTGCACTGATATTTAGCTCCTGAGCTATGTTATAAGTTAACATTTGATCCGAATAACGGCTTAGTAAAATCTTCCGCGATTCCTGAGTCATATTCCGCATGGTGCACCCCACACAGTCCATCACTTCTTCGGCTAACCAGATGTTCAGAAACCGGCTTTCATTAGCATTGCCATGTGATGGCGACTTCGGCATCCCGTCCATGCTAGGTGACTTCAAATCAAACCGCTGTTTCCCGGATAAAGCCAGATAGCGATCCAACTTAGTATTCAGAAAGTCAGTCACCTTTTTAGCCGTTTTCGGATAATCAATTTCTAAGTTTAAACTCATCTGCATGATGTCCCCTCACTATCTGGTATAATTAATATGACTATTGGTAATGAGAGGCACATCTTACGTGGTGTGTCTTTTTTAGTTTCATACGACGAAAATAAAATGTAACAACCCAGACACCAACTCAGACACTAGCCACCAGCCGAACAAGCCGATTAGAACTAGCAGCATCGCAATCCATAGAATGGTGATACCTACAATCATGATTCGCTCAAACATGATTCTCCTCCAAACTTAGAAACATTGGTTCAATTGGAACCGGGCCAAAACGGTTATTGAGTGACCGCCGCTGTACTATTGCAACATCACCTGTTGTACTCTGTTTACAGTAAATGATGTCGTAGCAGTCACCCATGTAATAGACCGGTTGCTTATTCTGCATGGCCTTAATAGCTTCTTCAATCGTCATTGCCATCACCACACTTTTGAATGCTCCGAATAA
>NZ_JACSQB010000128.1 GCF_014836835.1 Clostridium faecium
AAATATCAGTATTTCCTTTTTGCAACTGCACCACCCCTACTCTCTAACAATGTTCGAGTAGGCTGAGCTCAAACATTCATAAGTTTGAGCATATCTAAGCAAATCTGCCATTTGGTGTATATTCAATTCATCTTCGCCAAGGATTTCGTCTACTCTTGTAGCAGTATCTCCTAGCTGGCTAAGGAGTCTAAAGCGTAAATCAAATACTTGTTTTTGCATCTTTTTCACGCTCTCCTATGGAGATAACTCGTGTATTTACAGAAACGGATAAACCCAACGACTTTGTTTTTATTTGTTTCGACCATATCGGCCATTAAGGAGGTTGCCGTCGTCGAATTTATCCGCTTTTGCGAGTACACGAGTTATCTCGTGTATTATTTTATTGACTCTGACTGTAAACCCAACCAATCAAAGCCACGTAGGTTTTTATAGCCCTCTAGGCTAAAGGCTGCTTCAATTCTCTTACTTCAGGAGTGACTTTGACATCTTGGCCTTGTACAGGTCGTGAGCAGGTACTTCGATAACATCTTGAGTGATACCAAAGAACCGCTTTTCTGCTTCCTTGTGTTCAACGGTGAACTTTGCAAAACCACTCAAAACAAGGTCATCCTTGTTGCCCAGTACCGTCTTGATACCGTTAATTACTGCATCAATGGCTTCCTTTGCTGCCTTCTTGGTTTTAATACCTTCTTGCGCAGCTACAACTTCTACAAAATCCGTCTTAGTTAATGTCTTCTTTGCCATAATTAAAATCTCTCTCTCTCATTATAGTTTTTTTGATTTATGGGAAGCACGAGACTCGAACTCGTGGTATACCTTTCTCCCCAGGAATATCTGTGGCTCTCACCACAGAATTGTTCCAGCGCATATATTTTTTATTTTATTTCGGAGATAAAAATTCCCCTCACCTATACTGGGATTTAATTTTGATTTCGCAACCATTTTTCGGCATTTTTGCAAATTTTTTTTATTTTTTTTGAGATATTTTGGTGACTTACACCTATCATATTGGCTACTGTAGACACGTTATTTGTGCCATCAAAAAAAGATACCAAAATTTTATCTGAAGCAGTCAGTGATTCGTCAATTTCTTGACCAAGCCAATTAATGGCATCTAACAATTCTTCATCGTCGGCACATAACTCATTTCTTCTAGTCTGGCTACATAATCCAAGCAGGATGAAGTTTCTTATAACCTCTTGGCTCAAATTATCTAAACAGAACAAGCTGCGCAAACCTTCTGAA
>NZ_JACSQB010000057.1 GCF_014836835.1 Clostridium faecium
ATTGCTCCAACTGAATCAACATACGTGGATAGGCTACAATTAACTAGACAGAAAAATTAAGGTGTGTAGACTAGAAGAAAACATACCAGGAGGAATTTTTATGTCTAAGAGAACACGAAGAACTTTTTCACAAGAATTCAAGCAACAAATCGTCAATCTTTACTTAGCTGGAAAGCCACGTGTAGAAATCATTCGAGAATATGAACTAACGGCTTCAGCATTTGACAAATGGGTAAAGCAATCTAAAACGAGTGGTTCATTCAAAGAAAAAGATAATCTTACGCCTGAACAAAAAGAATTGTTAGAACTACGTAAAAGAAACCAGCAATTAGAAATGGAAAATGATATTTTAAAGCAAGCAGCGCTGATATTCGGACGAAGAGACAAGTAATCGATGCGAATAAGCATCTTTACCCTATATCAGCGATGTGCAGAATATTAGGTCTATCACGTCAGTCCTATTATTATCAATCAAAACCAAAGAAAGACGAATCAGAACTTGAAGAAGTAGTCGCTGAAGAATTTATCCGCAGCCGAAAGGCCTACGGCTCAAGAAAAATAAAAAAAGCCTTATCAAAACGAGGCATTCAGATCAGCCGACGAAAAATTAGTAGAATCATGAAAAATAGAGGATTAAAATCGAGCTATACTGTTGCTTATTTTAAAGTACATCATTCTACTTGCAATGAAGCCAAAACGACAAACGTATTGAATCGTAAATTCTTAAGAGACAACCCATTAGAAGCGATCGTAACAGACTTGACTTATGTACGAGTCGGGAAAAAATGGAATTATGTCTGTTTCATTTTGGATCTGTTCAATCGAGAAATTCTCGGCTATTCTTGTGGAGAACATAAAGATGCCGTTCTAGTAAAAAAAGCATTTAGCCGTATCAAACAACCTCTGACAGAGGTTGAGATTTTTCATACTGATCGTGGAAAAGAGTTTGATAACCAAGCTATTGATGAATTATTAACAACTTTTGACATCAATCGATCATTGAGTCATAAAGGCTGTCCTTTTGATAATGCCGTAGCTGAATCAACTTATAAGTCGCTGAAAGTAGAATTTGTCTATCAATACACATTTGAAACCTTACAACAATTGGATTTGGAGTTATTTGACTATGTCAATTGGTGGAACCACCTTCGGCTGCACGGTACACTTGGCTACGAGACACCGGTTGGTTACCGTAACCAGAGATTGGCGCAGCGAATCCTTGATAA
>NZ_JACSQB010000077.1 GCF_014836835.1 Clostridium faecium
CCTACGATGGCGTGTTTTTGCGTCAGTGGGATGCGGCTTCTGAGCGTAAGGTGATGACGTTTAGTGCGTTGTCTCGTGAGGGAGATGCGGTTTGGGGGAGTAGTTTAAAAAGAGCGGAATTTTAAAAGGAATTTCATCTCTAAAAGCACATTCCTGATTAAAGGTATGTGCTTTTTAAATGATTTAGATCAAATGGTTGTTTTAATATGGAAATTCAGGATGGATTATACGATAATACATATATGGTCTTTTTTACTACATAAGTTGTTCGTGAGATTCTATGAAGAAAAATCAACAAGGGGTGTTGATAAAATGGGTTTTAAAAGGAGTTTTAAAATAATGCCTGGTGTCAAACTTAATATAAATAAAAAAAGTGTTGGGATGACTTTAGGGGGCAAAAATGGCAGGATAACTTATAATACTTCTGGCAAAGTAACAACAAGTGCAAAAATCCCCGGTACAGGTCTATCTTATAGTTCCAGTAAATCTATTTCTTCATCACAAAAACAAAGTCACTTGAATAATAACAATTATTCAAATAATTTAGAGCTTAATGCTTACCTCAATCATTTAACTTCATTTCATACGAGATTAACGAGCAGGCAAATAAATTGGGAAGAAATTAAAAAAGAGTCACCGCCAGAGATTAATGTAGCTCAATTAAAAAGTGATTTAAATAATTATAAACCCAATTTCTTTGAGAGAATTCTTAGATTAGATAAAACAAAAATTGAAAAGTTAAATAAAGAAATTACTGATGCAGAAACTAAATATAAGAAAGAATATGATGAGTGGGTAAAGCAACAAAAATTTGTGAAAATTATTGATGACAAAAACAGTGTTGCTTATAGTGAAATTTTAGAAGATATTATTAAGATTGAAGATACTATAGGAAAAATAAAAGAGATTATTTCGAATGAAAATAGTGAAGTTTTATTGAATCTATTAGTGGACACATCAATTTTGCCGAATCAAGAAGAATACATCTCTTCTGCTGGGAACTTGTTAACTAAAAAGCTAACCAAAACAAAATATTATCAAAACCAATTAAACTTTATTGCCAGTCTTTCTATAGGTTTAGCAAAAGTAATCTTTCAAATAATTCCTGTTGAGACTGTATCGATTAATGTTTTAGAAAAAAGAATTGATACAGTGGATGGACATGAGAAAACAATGACTATCTTTGGCGTTAAATTTAAAAAAGAGCAGTTCATGGCTTTAAAT
>NZ_JACSQB010000066.1 GCF_014836835.1 Clostridium faecium
CTGTTCTGCAATATAAGCAAAGTAGCTATCGTCGGTAATATCCCCGGTCAGCACCTTGGTAGCATACGGATACTCAATCGTGTGCATTGGAACGTTCAAGTCAAAACCAGCCGTTGAAATAATCATAATCAGAGAATTATCAAGCAGGGCCTGCCCGGATTCAAGCAGCTCCATCATTTCTGTGGTTCGGCTGGCAGCATACTCGTCCAGGATCCCAACATGGGGTTCAAACCCATCGACCGTCCCGGTTTCCTTTGAAAGGGCCCGGACGTAGGAGTAATCGTCCAGATTACTAATAAGATCCCGGTTGACCTTAGTCCCCCGCTTTGTATCACCATCACGTGACCGCAAGGCGTTCAGTCGCTTCTTAATCATATTAAAAACTATGTTTGCCTGCTTCTTATCGTTGGCAGTACAGAAAATCTGCCGAGAGTAAGCTGGTGAGTTCCCCATCAGAAATTCATAAAGGGCAATACCGGAAATGAGAATTGATTTCCCGTTCTTCCGGGCCATGGATAGCATTCCCTTCCGGAAACGGCGCTTAGAATGATCTCCTTTATGCCACCAGCCATACATATTTGCGATAATGAACCTCTGAAAATCAGCTAACGGATATGCCCGCATCGTTTTCGGATCTGGAAGGATTTCCATGAACTTGATAACCCGGTTAGCTCGTTCATTGTCGTAATAATAAGGAAAATCATCATTTTGGGATTTTTCAAGGTCGTTTAGGTACCTTTTAGCCGCTAAAATTACCTTTTTACCAGCAATTCTATCCCCATTTATGACTTTCTCCGCGTAATCTTGGGCATAATTAATCATGAGATACCAAACTTCTCACGTAAGGATTTATGCTCTTCCGCTTTATCGGCCTTTGGCATATTCATCTGCAGTCGTGAGTTGACAGTTAAGCCAAGGTCGGAAGCTAATCCTTTAATGTTCCGGGTGCACTTGTCGAAGATTGAGGTGTAGTAATTCACACTGTCGGGATCCCCGGCAATGTCCTTGATCTCTCTAAATTCCTTGGAAGCCCGATTATAAATACTGTACCAGGTACAATAAAGTTCTAGCTCACTGCGGTCCAAATTCCGGAGCGGTAATTTACCCAACGAACTAATAATTCGTCGATACTCGGCCTTGGCCACCTTGTCCAAGTGCGCCGGCGGGGTCTTTTGCAACTCAGGAAGTCCATCTGCAGCTAAAAACTCGGCCTTATAC
>NZ_JACSQB010000005.1 GCF_014836835.1 Clostridium faecium
ATAGTAGCCTGACCATACATCTTCTTTTGAAGGAAAGACTTCCAATAACCCCTCATCATGGAATTTTTTAATACTGGCATAACTTGTATGATTGCTATTCTTAATAATTTCTTTAATTTCGGTATGAGTTAATCTTTCAAAATCAGTCATTTTCTATTTTCTCCAATTTTTAGCTTTTGTAAAGGCGTGTTTTGTCTAATAGTGAAAACAATATAATTGCTTATTAGTTAATTCGTGACCATAAGCAAAAGCATCGTAAGTTTCTTCAGGGACAATTGGTTCTTCATCATAGACAAACAATTGTAAATCTGTATTTCCATCTCCATTTTCATGTTCGTCGTACCAATCGACGGCTTCCCACTCATCATTTGATGCAAATAATTCATTGCCTAGCCAATCACAAACTGAATAATACTTTCTCATGATAATTTCCTCCAAATCCTATAGTTTAAGCAGCCACATCAAATTCACTGATAATTTCTTTTACTCTATTCAGATAATGTTCTGGCAATGTTTCGTTCTTGGGCGTCCAAATCTCCATAGCATACTCAGTAGACGTAATTTCTTCTTTAATATCTAATACTGCCTCAACTGGACAGTGGAAGTTATCCTCCTCCAACCAATGAGATACCAATTCCACCCGTTTACTCGTTGCTCTGATATTTAATTCTTGCAACATAATCTTAATCGCTAGGTCTGATGCACCACCGTATAGCGCGAATTGGTAATTAATCCAACTATTATCGTCCGTTAACTTTTTATTCTTGGCGATTGTTTCAGAAACGGTCTTAATAGTATTTGCCATGTTTAATAATGCTAATTTTTCTTTTTCGATCGTCTTAGTATTCATGATAATTTCCTCCAAATCATTAATTAGTGCCAATAATGTAAATTACAGTGTTTCAAGTTCTTCCCAAGTTGAATCATCGTCATAATTATCAACCGTTATTGCAACATAGTTATCAATTTCCCTATCCTCACCGCCGTTTTCCCAATAGTCGTCAAATTGTTCTTGAGTCCATCCTAAGTTGTCTAAGTAATAATCTACTGACGATTCGTAAACTACTTCTGATAATCCACATTCAGCGATAAGGAGTTGTTTTTCTTCTTCGCCGCGCTTCATTGTTAAGATAGCCTCGCCATATGCTGTTTCTACCAAACTTACTAATTCAGTTTTTACATTATCTCTTAAAACGTCCATTTTACTCACT
>NZ_JACSQB010000131.1 GCF_014836835.1 Clostridium faecium
GCTATCCATATTGCCTTAAAATCTGCCCACCAATGTTCTGTTACTGCATTATCGGCTGGAGTACCTGGTGCAGAGTAACTATGACATGTGCCATTAATGGCCAAGTATTGATTAAATGCTTTTGATATGTATGCTGAACCACGATCCGTATGGATTAACGGAGCTAATGATCCTTCACTGACTCTGACTTGTTCAAATACCTTGATTGCACCTTCGGCCGTTTCCGTTGGCGTAATTAACCAACTTACTGGATATTGCCCATACAGATCTAATACTACGTGTAGCCGAACCTTATTGCGTCAAATCCCATACGTTAACTCAGTTGTATCCGTAACCCAGACTTGGTTAGCTGCGCTTTGATCAAATTGTCGTTTAAGAATGTTTTCCGCTTCATAAGTTTGTTGAGCCTGAATACGCTTATGTTTGGGCTGACGATAGTCAGCTTTAATACCATGCTTTCGCATGATACGAATAATCCGTTGCTTGTTCACCTTATAGGGAACTTGCTGACTCAAATTAATTAACCTGGTCATTTTGTCATAACCAACACTTTGTTTGTGTTCATTTTCTAACTGCTTAATTAACTTGAGGAGCTCCAATTCCTCGATTTCACGTTCATTCGGATCATGTTTAAGCCACTTGTAGTAAGCTTGCCTAGACACTCCAGCAGCTTTGGTTAATCCACGGACTGAATAACCCTCGGCTACCATTTCCTGAATCGCTTGATATCGTCCGGTCGATCCACCTCCCGATTGCGTATTTCGACTAATTTTTTTGCAAATGTAATTTGAACCTCCCGTTCACGCTCTCGAGCCTCTAATTCGCGAAGTCTTTTTCTTAACCGTTCTAATTCATTAGTCGGTTCTTTACCCTTGTTACGCCCACGGTTATCCTTCAATGCTGCCCAGTCATTGCTTTCCTGATACTTACGTACCCAAGAATAAACACGTTGATAACTAACGTTATACTTCTCAGCAGTCTCCTTATAGTTGTTGTCATGGTCAATCGTCCATTGAACGATACTCTTCTTTTCATCAAAGGTTACTTTTCGTTCCATTCTTCTAGCTCGCTTTCTCGTTGTCTGATTAACGGTAAGGTTGCCACTATTGTAACTAATAACTCATTGATGGAGTTGAGAAATATTCCTAATTTGGTATTGCTGAAGGAGTTCCTGGTTAGAATGCGCACTT
>NZ_JACSQB010000137.1 GCF_014836835.1 Clostridium faecium
GTCAAGCATTTCCATCGTATTTTGAAGCCTATTCATTACTGACGTCACTTTAATGATTACTCCAAAGAAACAACCGATGCCACCAATGATTGCAACGATTGATCCCCATTCGTCAATCCCCAGTCCCATAACTTGGTGCATTTCCCCACCTCCCTAAAATTTGGTAAAATAAAAGCGCCTATCCGAAGATAAGCGCTCGGGTTACTACTTGAGCAACCACTTAATTAGTTGTTTAACGTGCTTACTAGGCACAATGATGATCAGAAGGAACCAATGTCCCATAGGAGTCACCTCCTATTGCACACGGTTTTAGTGGGAGCTACCCACCCGGTGCGCAGTAATTATTGTATCACAATTAGAATGTGATATAATATAGACATGATGATTAGAAGGCCGGTGCGCAAAATGGTGTTGTGGTAGCTCCTCAATGCCGAACCGGTTGCGGGCGCTTAATAAGCGTCCATTTTTTATTTTAAATTTGAAATAATTAAAGCACCTTGCTTACAACGAAGGTGCAATAAAATCCCTATATATTTGTTATTGAATATCCATCTAATTTTATCTTTAGACTCGCATTATTCTTAATCGGTGTAACAAGCGTTATCCAACCATCTTCATTTAGAGAAATGGTAACCCACCGTAAAGTATTTATTTCTAATGCTCTGTATTCTCCAGGTTCAATGAGCCCTTTTGGTATAACTAACACGTCGTGTACAGCGTTTATATTACTATTAATTACGGTAATATTTACCTGGTAAATCTCAGCGTTTGACATTCTAATATATTTTATGCCGCCAGACTTACGTTCCCACCCGTTTAAAATAACGATGCCGTCACTTGAGGTAGTTTCTGTAATAGTAGTTAATTTATCTAACTTTTTATTTAGTTCGTCAAATTTACTATCAATACGCTCTTGTAAATACTTTTCAATATTTTTTATCTCAATATCAGAAAGTTTCCAAGAAGTAATACTACCCGCAAAAATTATAGTTATAGTAATACCCACTAGTATTCCCACAAACCATTTAATAGCTTCTAACTGTGCCAACATAACATTATTAGATAATAACACTACCACAAGTAATCATTCCCATCTTAAGTATAACTAAGTAAAGAATATCATACTCCCATAGTAAGGACACTAGCTACAAACACTACGGCAGCAACTATCCCTGGTAATG
>NZ_JACSQB010000115.1 GCF_014836835.1 Clostridium faecium
GGTGAAATGATGGCAACAACAAGTCTACGTAGTATCGATAACATCGAAATCAACGGTATGGACTTCAAACACCTGGAAACGACTAAGAACATTGTGGTCACACTGAAGAACGAATACGGCCGCCCAGCTTGGCCCGACACAACACACAAGTGGACGGCAAAGGTTTCTGACGGTACGAATTACGTTGGTGATTATGCAGTTAAGATTAACGCTACTAGTATGGTCGTTAACAGTGCTGATTTCACTAAGTTGCCGGTTGGTGCCTATCAGTTAGAAATCTGGGAAGAATGGGTCGATGCCAACGGTGAAAAGCAACGCTCAATTTATCCATCGCCTCGTCAAACAATTGGTTTCAACATCTACGCTAACATCACAGACCAAGCTGGCAAGGAAATTAAGGAGATTGGTTTCCAGGATGTTGTTGATCAAGCTGTGATGAACATTGGTATGAACTATGTGTTCAAGGTCAATACGATTGAAGCCGATCAGAAGGCAACGGTTGTGCAAGCAGCTAGTGAGGGTAAGAATTACGTAACCTTTAATATTCCTCGTGGTGCTAAGGGAGATGAAGGTGGCCAAGGTGATTCGGCATATCAAGTTTGGCTAAAAGCGGGTCACCAGGGGACTGAACAAGATTTTTTCAATTTCTTAAAAGGTGCACCCGGAGACCGGGGCTTCCGTGGCCCTGCTGGGAAAAATTTCAATATTAAACAAACGTTTCCTTCAATTAATGATATGAACGCAAGTAAAGGTGCCGGATTCGAAGACGGTGACTTTGCGATGATTACTTCAAACGTTGAAGATCCAGATAACGCTAAATTATTTGTTTGGAACGGAACCGAATATAAATTAATTGGTGATTTATCTGGTTCAACTGGTATGAAAGGCGATACTGGACCAGCTCCAACGATTCATGGAGTTACTGTAAATAAATTGGCAGCAGGTGCAACACCAACATTTGACTTCATTGCTGCTGGAGATGTTCCCGGAAATTATAATGCAGTAATTGGCTTACCGGTCGGAACTGATGGTCATACACCTGTTAAAGGAACGGATTATTGGACCGAAGCCGATATTAATGACTTGAAAGCAAAAATCAAAGCCGAAGTCGAAGAAGCGGTTGCCAACGGAAAATACTAGGTGGTGATGAAATGATAAGTGAGAAGCTAACTAATTTGAT
>NZ_JACSQB010000085.1 GCF_014836835.1 Clostridium faecium
CCTTTTGATAGATTTTCTTTGCCTGTTCATGAGAAACCCCTTGTACTAGGTGAAAATGAAAATCGTATTTTTCTTTTAAAGATTCCACCGCCTTAAGGATGTGGCGGGTTCCTTTTATTCCGGGAGAGGTGGGGGCATGAACGATGAGCGGCTTTTCATTTGACCTGTAGTCGGGAGTATAGCGGTCAAGCTGGATCATGGTCGGAATCATGTGGACATGCTCATAATAGTCTTTTACATACTCGTAAAGCTCCATATCGGCGACGATGCAGTGCTGGACATATTGGGAAATTCGTTTGAGGTGGTATCGAATTCGAGCTTCGTTTTTCGTTTTAACAACGGCGTATGGATTTGTTTTAGCCAATGTTGAATAAAGCCTCACATCGCTGCCCCAATGATGCATGACCATTGGTTTCTCAGCCTGTTTTAAAATGGGATAATCCGACATGTCCAGCGTGAAGCTTGTGCCGAAATGAAAATGGAACAAATCATAGGATGGCAGGAGATCATTGGCAAGCCTTCTCAGCTTCGCATTCATGGCGGGCGTATTGCGTTCTTTCAGCAATGACCAGGTGTAGTCGGCAGCGTAATTTAAATAATACGGATAGTAATTTAAAGTGTGGGCAAGCGCGCCATGCTGTGAGAGCCCTTTAGCCAAGGTATTCATTTGATTGGCGATTTCCATTGTGCCTTGCAAAATGCGGATTTGCCCAGCCGGAGGTTCGGTTTTTTCGTCAACAGGAAGGTCAAGCTTCGGCGCGCTTGCGGTTTCTGCTCCATCTCCTTTTTGAAGATAGGCTGCGCTTTCTTTTTCCCTTCCGGTGCGCAGGCACACTTTTCCCATCAGCAGATTTAAAGATCTGTTTTCAGGAAAAAGATCTAGCCCTCTCCAGAGCCACAGCCAAGCGTTATGGTCATGGCCGAGATAAACAGAAAGAGAGGCTTGAAGAAAATAAAAGTCAGGCTCGTTATGCGATCCCTCGGCTTCCCACTCCTTTAGGCGCTTCATGGCTTTGTTCCACTCTTTTTGTTCCAGACAATGAATGATATCTGATTTGAAATCTTTCATGATGACCTCCCATCGATCATGCTGATTCAATTTCTCCTTTTAAATAGCAGAATACAAAACACTTTGTGCGCTCTATCATACGTATAAATGAATCTATATGAC
>NZ_JACSQB010000051.1 GCF_014836835.1 Clostridium faecium
AAATTATATTTTGCATTATTTTATGTTTTTCTTTGTATATGGTATTTATTTCACCTCTTTTGTATGTAGGTATTTATCTTGATATATTTTATATATTGGGGATTGTTGCAATAGTTTTATTATTTTATCTAGAAGGAAAAATTGCTCATGGACATATAAGAAGAGGTTCCATAGTAATTATTTTTGTATTAATTTTTGTTCTAGGATATTCTATATACAATAAATATGGACAAATTTTAAATTATGAAAAACGTGATATAAAATCAGTTGAATTTAAACTTCCTAAAAATATGTTTATAATTAATGGAGAAACCTATGATAGAAAATTAATAACAGATAAAAAAGTTATTGAAGATTTATTTAATGAGATAAATTCATATGACATTAAATATATAGGTGACTATAGAGGAATAAGTAATTTGAATATATTAGAGAAGAAAACTGAAATAAATACGGTTTTAATGAATTATGGTGATGACAAAAAATATAAAGATTTAGAGGAAGGGTATATAGATTCTATAAGATTTTATGGTGATGAATTTTCTACTATAGTTATAAACTCTTCTGATAAAAAAGTTAAATATCAATATAAAGTTAATTTAAGTAAAGAAAGTATAAATAGAGTTTTAAATGCACCTAATGAAGTTTTACCTTTTGAAAACTATTATATACTTGAAAGAAAAGTAAAAGAATATATAGAAAAGCTAGGATATAAAATTGTAGATAATAGTGAACAGACTTATTATTTAAGGCTTCCAAAAGATTTTAATTATATGTATTCTAATTATAATATAGGAAACTTTTTAAAAGATAAGAATGAAATGTCTAAGAAAAATGGATATGATTTTTCTAAATATATGGGAAAAGATATAAAGATATTTAACTATAAAATAAATAAAGAGGATACAGATACTGAAAATATTTACTTTTTATTTTGCGAAGATGACATTATTGGAGTTTGGCAAGAAGACAGTGAAAACAATGATGAGTTATCAATTTTAAAAACTTATACTGAAGAAATAAGGAAATATTATACATTTAAAGATTTGAAAGTTAATGAAGAAGATTTAAATGTAATTAAAATTTCAAAGGACAATAAAAAATATAAGACCATAAATGATAAAAATGAAGTTGATAAACTTTTAAGAGAACTTAATAAATAC
>NZ_JACSQB010000177.1 GCF_014836835.1 Clostridium faecium
CTGGTATCCTTTTCATATTCGTTGGTTTGTTTGAAATTGATCAGGAAATAAAAATTCCCCTTTAAAAACACTAACAGTGTACTTAAAGGGGAATTTTTTTATATGGAAATTTGATAAGCATTGTCAATGTGAAAGATGAAGTTATGTTGTCCTCTAGATCTCAATAAGTTAAGGACGCAAAACAGACATATATCAACTTGCAGTCCTTTAATCTTCCATGAAATCATAATTAAACGACCTTAACCCGAAAGGAAAAACGGACTAAGGTCGTGAAGAAGTGTTTTTAATTGTAATGGCATTAAATTCACAAATTAAACAGGTATTACTTAAACTTGCTCAGAACAAACTTCTTTATAAAACATTTTCATTGCTTGTTGATTGTAATCTTCGTAGTTAAATCTCTTGAATCTTCTATTATAATTTAAATCTTTATTTAATGTACTACCCTCGTCTTCCGAGTTGTCTAAGACGAACTTTTCCATCTCAGAAAAAAGCCCATCTAAATTATTTGGAGCAAGCGTTCCATACCCATCTTCTAAAATACTTCTAGAACCTGCAATGTCTGTAGCAATTATGGGTTTATTTAGTACAAGCGTTTCTAACAACACCATTGGCTGTCCTTCATGATTAGAAGATAAAACAAAACAATCAGCTTTATTAATTAGGAAGAATGGATTTTTCATTTGTCCAGTGAATATAACACTGTCTGCTACTCCTAGTGTTTCAACTAGATCACTCAAAGTCTCCTTTAAAATACCGTCACCTATAATATAAAGCTTCATTTTCAAACTTTTATATTTATTGATCAGTTGAGAGAATGCTTTAATTAACTTCTCTTGATCTTTTTCAGGTGATAGCCTTCCCATGTTTACAAAATTGATTTCGTTATGTTTAGGAAGCCTAATCCCTTTCATACTAAATATTCCTGGCTTTTCTTCCTTTTGGATAATATGATCTTGGCCCTCATAGCTCTCGATAGAAAAACCATGATTTTCTACAGAATCTATAATCTTTTCCACATTTAAAGAGTTATGAACGTAAACCATCTTATTCGCATCAACATAATGTGCTAAATTTTCAGCATTTAAATCTCTAGTATGCTTTGCTACAGAAACGATTTTATTAAAACACTTATATAGAGAAAAGAC
>NZ_JACSQB010000144.1 GCF_014836835.1 Clostridium faecium
ATAGTAACCCTTGTATCAGTTGTAATGATTTTTCCATTTCTCTCAATAGAAAGTGAACGGACATCTGCTAGAATTTTATTTTTTGGTTCCTTCTTAGACGGCTTCTCATTATTAACCTCAAGAATGATATCTCCAGCTTTTAAACCCGTATAATCGGCTAAGGAATCTTCCTCAACATAATCCACAACTAGCTGGTTTTTCGAATTGTAGGCTAAGTATGCACCTACAAACATGTTGTATAACATAGATATATAACAAAGAAAGTATATATACAGGTAATCACCACAAGAGTTACTGACACTAACTTCAATGAAAATTTCATTTAGAACGCCCTATTTTTTTATTTATCCCCAGACAGGAACTCTTCTTCCAATAGATTCCCATTCTTTAAAACCTTCCGTTATACTTATTAATTGATCTTTATCCAGCCCAATCAAACTGGCATTTCCTTTTATAACCTGTTCTAAAACTTCTGGATGCTGAACTAAAAAATTTACAATATCCTGCACGTTTTATTTTAATCCTCCTTATCAAACTTGTTCAAAAGGAAAGAAGCAAGCCATTTCTTTTCCTCTTGTTTCAGCTCTAACTCAGCTATTCCTCTTCTAAATTTCTGAATAGCAAGCTGAATCATGACATACATATATTGGGGAACACCAGCTTCCTTCAATTTTTCTTTATAACATTTTATTTCTATATCGGCAATTTTATCCTCATTTTCAAATACTTTTAATAAATCAATTGAGGATTGATTAAATTTTCTTTTCAAGTATAAATAAGCAAGTGTTCGCTTATTTTTCACAATATCGCTTTTTGAATTATAGAAAAGACCTCTATAATCATTTTCGATCTGTAAAGCAATGCCCAATTGGAGTGCATAAGATTCAACAGTAGGATTAAATTTACCTGTAGCGAGCATGGTTCCCAAAACACATGAAAGAGCTGTCAATGAACCAGATTTGCGCTTGATCATATCAAGGCATTCGTTTTCCGTAACCGGCTTATCACTAAGATCATCATGTTGCCCTTGTGAAGATTGCAATATGTATTCCATCATTTTATTAAAAAAGCAAGAATCGTTCGACACCGAACCGATCACTTTAATGCTTATTGTATAAAGCGCAGTCGCCGCATTCATTGCGAC
>NZ_JACSQB010000170.1 GCF_014836835.1 Clostridium faecium
TCTTTGTAAAGGTCTGCATGAACCTTTGCCGCATCATCAACACTATCAAAGGCCTTGTCGGCATCGCGTTCTTCCCCGTAAACAACTAGGCCACCAACCGCACAATCAGACATTACGTTATACTTTCCAAGGTCAGGGAACCAGTCGACGAAACGCGCATCTGGCAGTTCCAAGTCACCGGCAACCGTCACCTTATGGAAAAGATCATCAAGCGAGTCAGTTGGCTTCAGATCTTCCTTTGCCCGAAACGCCAGTTCAACTTCCAGGAGCGGTTCGTTAAGGGTGGACAAATCGACATCCGCTGGTGACTGCAAGAACCGTTCTGCAACTTGTTGTCCGTACAACGGTGAATCCGCGTCAAACATGTCCTGGGTCTGCTTGCTCGTCAGTGATACCTTATAGCCAGCTGTTTCCTTTCCCTTTAACTTCATGACTTCATCTTGAACTGCATAGGCCGTATCATCATCTGTCACTACGTCTTTCCAGTCGTCTTCTTTTAATGGGGTATTGGTGTCATAAGCTGTAAATAGTGCCTTTGCGAATTCTTCTTGCTTTGCGTTTAATTCAGTCATAGTAATTACCTCCAAAAAGTTCTTACAGCTAAATTTAGAAAGAAAAAAGCGTTCTTACCGTCGCATTTCTGCAACTGTAAGAACGCTTCCGCGTGGTACCATCCTACTTTAACCGGCACAAGGCCAGTCATCTCAATCACAAACTAACATTTGTGGCCAAGGTAATGGATGGCAACCAACCTAAGCTTACTTTAATTCAGCCGGTAACTCAGGAACGATTAACTCCCACGAGCCGTGACTAACTTTCACCAACCGTTAGCTCTCTGCACCTAGTCCCTGGTCATTATTTCCTTCAACGTTTTTCTTATCTAAATTTAATTATTGATGATAATATACGCGCGATTATCTTCATTGTCAACAGTGAAAATTAAAATTCTTTAATAAAAGTGAACTGAGATCTCACTTTGCAACTTAAAATCTGTTGCACTTAGATTGTAAATACTCAGAAAACTGGAACAACTCGGACTTATGAATATGTCCAAGACGCTCCAGTCAATTCAATGTGATTAAGTTGTCGAACCGCCGTATACGGAACCGTACGTACGGTGGTGTGAGAGGTCGATAAT
>NZ_JACSQB010000136.1 GCF_014836835.1 Clostridium faecium
TCAGCAATTAATGTTTTGCGTGACGACCATAAGTTCTTTTCCTAGCAAATAGCTTATCTCCGTTTTTAATGTTGACTAATATCGCTATCACGAAGCAAGCGATTATGACTAAGATGCTAATCATAAATTCCCCACCTTAAATTCTCGATGAATTCAGTTTCGTCGAGTGACTTATATTTTTTCTCCAATTTGTCAATCTTAACAGTCTCGTCAATCACTTGCGGAACAGTTTCTTTAGCGACTCGCGCCACACCAACAAAGACATTCAACCTCAACTTCCAGTAGTCAATACTCAGTTGTTGCTGAAAACTCTGCCGGGAAACATGATTTTCTCTTGCGATTGTAGCACTATTAATTTTTCGACTGCGTAAAAAGTAATACAATGCGTTTCTTCTCAACGTCATTAATTGACCCTTCTCCCTAATTTGTTTTCCTGCAAGTACATAATAGTCAAATAATCACAATATAATATCTTACATACAACCACCCCCTTAGGTGGATTATTTTTGGCAAACAAAAAGCACCACAAAATTTTCTTTGTGATGCTTATCGTTAAGGTTTCTCTATTCTCAATATATTTCTATTGGTCCAAAATCTCTGATTCAATTTCTTCTTCAGTGTCCTCAAGCTCTTTGTAGTAGGTTACGCCTTCGTCGCCTGTATTGTTGTCCCAGTGCCAAAGTACCCACGCATCTTGCTCCTTATCGAAAACCAGGGTACCATACTTCTCATTGTAGTTATATTCACTACCTTCATAACTAATAAGAACGTCATACGTATTGTCGCTATTATAGTCGAATACTACCTTTTCTATTTTCTTCATGATTCTTACCTTCCTTTCTATTTATTCGTATCAAGTACAACACCAATTTGATTACCAACTTTATTTAACAGGTTATTGTCATGTCCTTTAATGATAGTCATAATTGCCTGTAATTTTTCTTGAAGGACACGGTTCATTCCTTGATTTTTGCTGAATGTTCTTTTAAAAATTTTGCCACACTTAACATAACTTCCTCTGTATCATCTTGAGTGGTAATGCCAAGCATTAAAGCAACACCCTCTTTTTGTGTAACGCTGAGATGATAATTATTTTTCATCAAAAATAATTTTGTAGCAACATAGGC
>NZ_JACSQB010000011.1 GCF_014836835.1 Clostridium faecium
CCTTATGATGGTGAGTTCAGTACCATCAATGACTTGAACGATATCGTTAATCGATTAGCTCAACGACTTAACCATGAGAAGTCGCAAAGTAATAACCAGAAGCCAGTTGAATTATGGGCAAAAGAAAAAGAGCATTTCCGGTCTCTCAATTACGATCTCACAAGGTACTTCGACAGCGTCCAGACTAGAAAAGTATCGCGAGATTCAATGATTAGATTTCAAAACCATCAATACTCTGTTTCCCCTAATTATATCGGAAAAGAGGTTGAAATTAAACCAGCTACTGATGGTAAAGCTATTCATATTTTCTATCAAGGCGTTGAAATCCAGAAACATGATTTAACCAATAAGCAGTTTAATTATGATCCACACGACAAACACACCATTCTAAAAAGTGATTTGATGGAAGATAAAACAGACGAAGAAATTGACCAGTATATGCTTAATAACCTCAGTATTTATGATCAGATTGGGGAGTAAAATGAATCAGTATCAAAAAATTATCGATAATTTAACGAAGTTAAATTTACACAATATGGCTGCATCAATTGCGAATTATCGGCAACAAGTCAATGACAGTCAAATTAGTTTTAGCGAAGCACTACTAGAACTAACGGATAAGGAGATCGCCTATCAGCAACAGGAAAGCCTAAAGAGAAGGATCAAACGCGCTAGATTTCCTATTATCAAGCAACTAAATGAGTTTAATTATCAATTCCAACCTTCGATTAACCAGCAGCAAATCGCCGAGTTTGCGACCATGTCATTCTTGGATAATCAAGAGAACATCATCTTTATTGGTAGCCCTGGCGTAGGTAAAACACATCTATCAATTGGACTCGGCATCGAAGCATGCCGGCAAGGTGTGCGAACGCTATTTATTAATTGTCATGAATTAATCCTTAGATTGAAGGCAGCACAAGAAAAGCAACATTTAGAACGAGTAATGCGTCGGTATGAGAGATATGACCTACTAATCATTGATGAATTAGGCTATTTACCAATAACGGCGGATGAAGCAAAACTATTGTTTCAACTAATAAATGGCCGCTATGAGCGCAAATCAACGATCATAACGACCAATGTGCCATTATCAAGTTGGGG
>NZ_JACSQB010000117.1 GCF_014836835.1 Clostridium faecium
TCACTCCCCCTTCAATAACGGACACATATTCGGGCGGAAAGATATCTTTGACCATCTCGGGTATAACGGTTGATACGGCGGGAGCAAGCTCAGACGGTTTGATGACGGCGGTATTCCCCGCAGCAAGTGCGCCGATCAGGGGCGAGACGGCAAGCTGAAACGGATAGTTCCATGGCGCGATGATCAGAACCGTGCCGTAAGGCTCAGGAATGACGATGCTTTTTGAACCGATGTGCGAAACGGCCGTTTTGGCCTTTTTCGGTTTGGCCCATTTTTTTAATCGTCTGCTGATGAAGCGGATTTCTTCCAGTACAATGCCTATTTCCGTCATATAGGCTTCGTGCTCTGATTTATTAAGATCTTTCTGAAGGGCCTCAAGTATGTTCCGTTCATTCTTTTTTACAGCATCTTTTAGAATGTTGAGCTGTTCCAGACGATTTTCAACAGCTAGTGTTGCCCCGCTTAAAAAATATTGCTTTTGCTCGGTAACGGTCGTTTCGATGGAGGTTGTTCGTTGTGCCGAGCACGAAAAAAGTGCTTTGAACCAACCCTGCGGTCTCTCCCTGGTTCAGCCCGAATGACTGCCCGGTTGCAATGGGCACCACGATTGCGGACGCAATAATAAATGCCGTCCATTGTAAAGCCCCAAAAAGCAGTTTCAAGTTGATCAACCTCTATTTTTTAAAACAGACGGACGGCGCCTAGAAATCAAAAATAAAATCTCCGTTGCCGTCATCTTCATGCTTTTGTTTCTCTTGTTTTTTGTATTGTTCAGCACCGGCGCTCCCCATCATTTTTTCGAGCATCAGCTGATCGCTCGATGGTTTATTGGCCGTTTGAACATAAGGCGAAGACTGGACGGACGGCCCCTGCTGCGGTTCCACAATGACGTCGCAAAGGGAGCGGATCACCGCGATGTGCATTTTCAATTCGTTTTCCTGGTGGCATTCCTTTGCTTTTTTCAATTCGTCCTCCATCTTTTGCAGCAAACTTGATATATGTATGTTCATCAAATCGATCCTCCAAACCGTTTTCAGTTTCCATTTCATTTTACCAAATTAACTTCTCTCATGCCGAATGCACTTTTCAAA
>NZ_JACSQB010000096.1 GCF_014836835.1 Clostridium faecium
AATCGCGATTGCTAACTGCATTAATCCGAAGGACTTCCCAGCCTTACTAGGGGCCGCGAATAACATCTTGTGCCCCAGCCGCAAGATCCCATGAATCAACTCCGGTGCCAGGTGAATCGGCTTATCGAATAAGTCGTTCAGATTCTCAATGTCTGGTAGATTGTCGTTTAGGTCTTCGATGTAGTCTTTCCAACTTGCCCAATCCGCCAAACCGATGTTAGAATCAACTAAGAATTGTTTGTCCCCGTTGCGTTCAAAGCCCGGTAAGCGGCTAAGGCGTGACGGGTTTTTGTCTTGGGTGTCAATTTCAATTCCGTTTTGATTCAACACAGTGTACAGGTACTGGACCCGTTCTTGGTACTCGTACTTGTTCTTAGCGTCAATCTTAACTAGAGCGTGTAGGCTCTTGCCGGCTGAGTACGTCAAGGTAGCAATTGGCAGTTTGAGCTTGCGGAACAATTCGTTTTGTCGCTCCAGCTCCAGGCTGTCACTCTCTACTAAGGCATATTCAAACTTAGCAACGGTATTAGTCTTAATGCCATCCCCATCGAGGGGGTTAATCCGCATCCAGGCCCCCGCCTGTGGGTTGGGGTCGCCGAATACTAACGAAATATCACCTTTGCAACTGTCCAGGGCTTTTAGTAAGTCCCCCGCAGTCCGAGTGTATACTCCATTCCCTGACGGTACCCATTTTGTGGTGCCGTCTTTTTCTTCCTTGGGATAAGCCTGCGTGACGTAATTGATATAGTCTTCCGGCTTGTAGAGAGCCTGCACGAACCGCTTAATCTGGTCTACCGGGTCCCAGTTCTTCGGCTCTTGTAGTTTAGTCCCCTTGATGTAGTCCGTATCAATCAGCCGATAGCCTCTGTCCAGGTCGTCCACTTCTAAGGCGGAATCCCAGTCCAGGACTTCATCATCGTGGCTTGCTGGCTGCCAGCCGGAATTCTTAGCCATCTGAGTAATGGTAGCCCCCGTGACGATACTACCCGCTTCTTCCTTAAAAGTGCGCCACTTGCGTTCACACTCTCCAGCATGGTAGCGTGATCCGTCACGTTGCGACCACTGGTCCCAATCTGATACAGAATAGCC
>NZ_JACSQB010000086.1 GCF_014836835.1 Clostridium faecium
CACCAACCGTATTAGATGCGTTAATTAACAACCAACTGTTCTCTCCGTCTTGTGAAATTTCATCATAGCTATCTTTTACTCCGGCAACTAAATCTTTGGCTGCCTCTTTGGCTTGTTCATAATCACAAAACACCTCATTGTCCGTGTAGCATTCGTCCATTTGATTAAACACAACAATATAAACTTTTTTCATTTCAATTTCCTCGCTTTCACAAATCCCGTCATATCAACATTTCTAAGGCTAAAATTTCTTTCTAAAATACATGTTTTATAACGCAATCCAACTAAGTTTTTCTCGTACAATCTCATCTTTAACCCGTTCAGCTTTTTCCCAAACGCCATCACTATCTGGATACTTGTAACCCGCAATCTTAATTGCGGCTATAATTTCATCGTAATAAAGTGAACAGCTAGTGGAGCGGTACCATTCCTTGACTCCGCCCATGAAAGCAATTTGACTTTGCGGCTGCTGTTCAATTTCCTCAAGACTTTTCATATTAATTTTGATAGCTTGTTCAAGGTACTTTCTCATCTTATCCAACTTACTCATTTTCATTTCCTCCATTTTTTGAATTCCTTTTTCTACCAGTTAGGGAAAACATAATTTTCTTTTTTGGTGCTATGTGGAATCCACTGTCCATACCAGTTGTAGTAACCGCCCTGGTCAACTTCGTCATCGTCGACTAATGGATAGACGAAAATCTGAATATCTTCTACATCTTCATCGTCCAAAGTGTCATAGTATTCAAGCATTGCATTTTCGTCATCGAAACCCTCAATTTCATTTCCCATCCAATCGCAAACACTGAAATACCAGGCGTGTTTCTCAAGGAAGCCGTCAAAATATTCGTCTGGCTTCGTGTACTTGAAAATAACGGGGTAGTTTTCTTTAACAATGTGAAATGTTTTCATGATTTAATTCCTCCTCAAAAATTACTTTATGCTGCGACCTTGTTTTCTCGCTTTACCGTGCATTCACAATCAATTGACCAATCGTTATCCTGGATAACTTCATTGAGCATTTCTACATCTTCGTCACGTAAGTTACCAACCGGCGTATAAATATCTTCGTTATCGTTGTAGTAACC
>NZ_JACSQB010000121.1 GCF_014836835.1 Clostridium faecium
TTGTTTTCCTTCGCAGTCGGTTGATGATCTGGCTTTGAGAACATCGCAATTTCAATTCGCTGGACTTCGGGTGCATCAAGCAGGTTCTCCAACATTGGTACCTGATCCCGGGTATAAGTGGCCGTTTTATCCTTAGTTTTCACATTTAACTCTAGTGGCATGTTGTTTCCTCCAATCGTCTCACTATGCTCGTCTCTGTTAATTAATTAAAATTATTAGTGAACTGTGCTATCGGTATGACTACCTGCGTCTGTTGGTGTAGTAACTGGAGCATCTTCACCAAAAACCATCTGGTGGAACTTGGTGAAGTCAAAGTCTTCATTATCTTCCCGACCGATAACCAGGATAGTTCCGGTATCAGCGTCACCCCGCGGCACAAAATTACCTTCAATTTCATCTGCGTCTGGGTCTGGAGCCCCATCCTGAGTCTTGGTTGAAATCCCAGGCAGGGCAAACATCCCCTTGAGCAAGCCAACCCAGCAGTGCTTACCGTTAGAAATCTTCGTCCGGAACATGGTGGCCACATAGTTAGGCGTGAAGTTCTTAGAGTAAACTTCCGTACCGTTTACCAGTGAGATACCGTACAGGTCCTTCTTCATGGTGGAATCAACGTCATAAATGTTGATGGTTTCCTTTGCTTCAGTAATACCACCAGACAAGATGATGTAAGGACCATCATCCGCCGCCAATGTTTTTAATTCGTTAGTCAGAGTAATCTTGACTTCTTTTAACCCCGTAACTTTCCGAGTATCCTTGATTTTCTCGTTAGCGTCCAAAACCCCATATTCAAAATTTGAGGCCCCAAACTTTGCAACTTTTGCATTCGGTGTTGCTGCCATTTTCATTCTCCTTTCATTTCAAACCCTTCAAAATTGGCGGTTACCATTATGCAACCATCCAAATCAGGGTCCGCATACCGGTCCTTGTAGTACCGTTCGAACCCATGACTATGAAGGGTGTCATTAATTCTTTGCCGTAGTTCTTCCAGATGAGCCATTTCTTCCTTGCGAATCCAAAAATCAAACTGTACCCGCGGGTACTCAAAAAAGCGAGCGTCATCACTGTAAATCGCTCTGTC
>NZ_JACSQB010000084.1 GCF_014836835.1 Clostridium faecium
CGTTACATTATAACATTCAAAATATGGAATTGCCAGACCTTTTAGGGGGGGCGTTTTTTGTTCGTTAAATGGTAGGAACACGTTCTATTTTTGAAAGTTAAAAGTAGTGTAACCCCTTACCGTGTCTGGAGTTAAGGCGTGTCGGTTAGGGTGCATACATGGTTGTATGGTTATGTATGTATGGCTATGTATGTATGGCTATGTATGTATGGTTGATTGAGTAAGTGAGTGTTATATGTTTGTTTGGTTGTATGGTTGTTAGTCAGTTAGTGAGTTAGTGAGTTAGTGAGTTAGTGAGTTAGTGAGTGCGCGTGATATGGATATATGGTTGTATGGATATATGTATGTATGGTTGTAAGTAAGTGAGTAAGTAAGTGAGTAAGTAAGTGAGTAAGTAAGTGAGTAAGTAAGTGAGTAAGTAAGTGAGTTACATGGTTGTATGTATGGTTGATTGATTAAGTTTGGTTAGTTGGTTAGTTAAGGGGTCGGGTGATAGTTGGTGAGTTAAATTAGTTAGTGTAGTTAGTTTAGTTAGTTGGTGACTGGATAGTTAGGGGGTCAAATTGTGAGTTAAATTAGTGAGGGGTGATATTGTGAGGGGAGTGAGTTTGGTTGACTGGATAATAGTTAGGTTAATTAATTGAGTTGGTTGGTTTGGTTGGTTGGTTGTATGGATATGGTTGATTGATTGGTTAAATTGTGAGAATTAATTAATTGAATTGGTTGATTGTGAGTGATTGTGAGTGATTACCTAATCGTTATATACGGCCGATTTTTCTTGATAAGTATCAAAATCCATTAGTGAATCATATCACTATTATAAGTAATGGTATAGACCGCTATATTATCAAAAAAGTCAAGTATCTAATTTTTGAATGCAAATTAAAATGTAACCGCTTACAATTACATTATGTTAAATAACGGTTATTATTTGCACAACCCAGGGGGTTATTTTACTCAAAATATATAATTTTTTTAATAGCATGGATATACAGTAGCTTACACCACACACCACTTTTCCATTCCCTATATACCGCACCATTCTCCCACTCCCCTCAAA
>NZ_JACSQB010000031.1 GCF_014836835.1 Clostridium faecium
GTTCCACGATAACCGTCGTCTGTTTATCAGACGTCACATCAATATCACCGTAGATTTCAGCTTTCTCTAGCTCAGGCGACTTTTTATCGGGAACGGAAGTTGCCTGCACTCCGGTGAGGAATGTGGATAACGCAAATAATAGAATAAAAGCCATAACAAAATAGCGCACGATACTTTTTCTCAATCTGTTTTCCCCCTTCTGGATAAATGTTTCTTTGTAATTATTAGAGTTTCGAACTTTTAAAATATTCTCTCAGTTTCAAAAAAATCCTTCTATATATAGAAATAATTTTCAAAGATTCAATGTATTGGAGTGAATTTCTCTAGATTTATGCACAATTTACTGTGTATAAGTGAATAAACATGTGTATAGATATTGTAGGGAATATACGTTCTTATACTAAATATTGAATAAGTATGTGGATATGTGGATATATCCTGTGGGTAATATGTGTTTATCCTTAGGATAAGCTGTGAGTAAGTTACATTCATGGTTTGTATCCGCTGAATCATGCGATTCCCTCAGTTTTCAACAAAACTTCTAAAAACTAGAATCATTTTGCACACACATTGTGACAAACATTTTCATTTTGCTGGGATAAGATAGAGCAAGAAAGTTTAATAGAGTTGCTAGTTTTATCAAAACGAAACTGGAGGGATCGGTATGAAAGGTTTGATATCATTTTTAAAATTATGGACAGCCGTGCTGCTGAATGCGGTGATGCCTGTCAGAGAAAATCAGATGAAGGTGACGGCGTTCGCCGGCGGTACATATCAGGCTGCCGATGCTTATCAGGCAGGCGGCTTTTCGGAAAAAAGAGAAGAGAAGACAGAGCGGATGTCGGGCTGTAAGAGAATGAAGCCCGGCAGTTATACGACAGAACCCAGCCGGGCTGTTTGCAAAAAAGCGGTGAAAAGGGTAAGAGCCGGACCAACTCTTTACACGGGAACTTAAACAAGGTAAAATCCCACTCATAATGGGAAGTGGGTGACAGCTTTGAAAATCTATAAAGTATTGAACAACAATGCAGCAATCATAAAGG
>NZ_JACSQB010000120.1 GCF_014836835.1 Clostridium faecium
CCCTTACTGGGTGGATCCTAATGTAGACATGCGTAAATACAATGAATATAAGCAAAAAACGGGGCAAAGCAGTTATAAGATTAACCTTCACATGCCTGATGGACAAGTTTTTGAAGCATTGTTTGCTCAATCAGATTTTAAGGGCTTGCAGACTGATCCTCAAAGCATTTTAGGTAAGTGGATTCTGAATGTGTTGGGTATTACACATCCAGTTCGTGAGCGTTATGATAAGCCAGCTGAACATATAGTTACAATGAAACTACTCCAGCAAATAGGGTATGACAGTGTGAAACTTTGGCATGAAGACCCAAATAATTTAAGGGAAGTGTGGATTGATTTTGCTGAATATGGTTCATTCGAGCGCTTTATGAAAGATGAAGACTAATTATAAAAGATAAGGAGGGCATCTTCTATGGTTTCCATTATTGTTAAAGAAGAAAATATTGCTAAGATTAAGAACTTTGCCAAAGATATGGCAGAGAAAGGCTACCAAAAAGAAAAACGAACAGGCGGGACAGAAATACGTTCTAAAGGACAAATATATAATAATATTTTAGAAGGGCGCTTTGCTGAATATGCGTTTTACCAGCATGTTACTTCTATTGGAAGAGGCTACATTACAAAGCCAAACTTAGAAGAGTGGGCTCGAGGAGAATGGGACGAAGGTATTGACTTTAAACAAAAATTCCATAATCATCATTATATTACTGAAATCAAAGCTTCATCCAACATATCTAGGTTAATCTTACTGACAGCTGGAGACTTAGAATTAAACGAAAAAGGAAAAGAAATTTTTGAACATGGAGAATCATGTCCTGATTTTATTATTGGAGCTAAAGTTGATTTAGAAA
The DNA here is from genome assembly GCF_014836835.1 of Clostridium faecium. GTDB lineage: Bacteria > Bacillota > Clostridia > Clostridiales > Clostridiaceae > Clostridium_J > Clostridium_J faecium. The sequence continues at coordinate 852 of NZ_JACSQB010000120.1, forward strand.
CAAAAAACGTTGAATTTGCAGGTTTTTTATATAAAGCTGATTTACGAAAAGCATTAATTAATCCAGAGGAATATCTCTGGAAAAAGGGCGAATTCATACCAGGAACAAAGAAAAGACTGGACGCAGATAATTACATATGGGTTTACCCTCAGGATAGTTCTAAAG
>NZ_JACSQB010000123.1 GCF_014836835.1 Clostridium faecium
ATCTAGTAGTGCTTGACGTTCCAACTGGCGTAGCATTTTCTGCCGTTCAAGCTGGACAGCCGTCTTATCATCGTGCGACTGCATTCGCTTAACAATATCCATCGAACGTTGACCGACTGTGGCCACCGTATCTGGATAAGCCGGGGTCGCTACAATCGACACATCATAAAGGTGGTCAATCTGACGAATGGTCCGCTCATAATCCACATCGTCCCTGGTAGATTCAACCCAGTCCTGGGCCTCATCGGTATCGGCAACGGTAAAGGCAAAGCTACATTGGTTAATCACCCCAGCCCGGATATTGGTAATTAAATCCTTAGCAAATGACGTGTCGGTCGGGGTTACACTGAACCGCAAGCCAACATCATCTGGGGTCAGCGTAAGATTAACGCCCGACCGTCCCAGTACCTGGTTCTGGTCATGATTAATCGTGGCCACCACGTTTGACATATCGCAGTCACGTAAAGCATCCGGAGCAATCTGTTCAATGAAACGAACAAAGCCGCCCAACACCTGGGACGGCTTATTGTACTTTAAAGCATAGCCTTCAATTAATGGCTCATCATTCTCATTACTTGCTGTCCGAATCTGAACCGGCATCGTCAGTTGACGAGTTTCCAAATCGCTTGTCATTGTGATTCTCACCTCCTTTCTTTGCAGCTTGTTCTTGGTAGTCCTCTTTCCTGTCCAGAAAGATTGTGTTCAACGTTGACTGGAACCGGTCCATATCGGCGTTATCCGATTCAACCATCCCAGCCAGGACCCGGCCTTCATTAGGAGTAATCACATTATTAGTAATTCCCTTTTGCACATCGTCCATTGACATCCCCGTTTCTTTCCGAGTATCAAATTCAACGTGGTAATTGTGCCGCTGGCGGTCAGTTAGCATTGTCATTTCAATGTTGCTGGCAATCGGCTTAAAGTAATACGGTAAGTCGGACCGGATAAAGTCTTTGTTTAACTGCTTAATGGATTGGTTAGGGCTGTTGACGGCCAGTTTATACG